>NZ_JBICVV010000009.1:226737-285227 GCF_043199295.1 Streptomyces sp. NPDC048612 | reverse complement strand
TTTCCGGACGTAAAGCGAAGCAGTCCGGAAACCCTGCCCCGGAGGCCCGTCACCGCACCCGACAACCACCCGCCCGCCGCAGGCGCAACGGCGAGGCAGCAACAAGCACCACCCCAGCCCACGCCCCGCGCAGCGGACCCGAAACAACGCGAGCCACCACGGCGGGAAAGCCGAAAACGTGGGAGGTCAACCAAGCGCAGAGCGTTGGCGGGCCCGGAACAGGAAGTCCGCCACCCGCGCCCGGTCCGGCTCCGGAGGCAGCGGTGAGCTGGTCACCGCGGCCTCCGCTTCTTCGGAGAGCCGGGCCATCCGGCTCTCCACCGTGGCCCAGGGCACCTCACCACGGCGGACGGCCAGCAGGCCCGCACGGTCCGGGCCGACGTCCAGGGTGAGCACGCCGGTGCGGAGCAGGTCGCGGGCGCAGGCGAGTATGCGCAGCAGATGCATGGCGTGCTTCCAGCGGGGGGCGCCTTGGTGGCGTACGTCGGCGTGCAGCAGCTTGAGCTGGCCGGCGGCGTAGCCCGCGAATGTGCGGTGGGCCTGCCGGGACAGGAACGCCTCGCGCAGGGCGAGCAGCTCCCGGCCGGTGGCGTCGATCCGCTCCACGAGGGGGGAGTGCAGACACTCCAGGACGGTCGGGTTGGCGCGCAGCCCCAGCTGGCAGAACCGTTCCAGCTCCCAGGAGAACTCCTCCTCCCGCGGCCCCTCCACATGGGTCGGGGGCTTCTCGAAGCCCCAGAAGAGCGGGGTGGGGGCGAGAAACACCCCGCGGCGGTCGGTGTCACTGGTCTCCGTGGCCAGGCCGAAGGCGCGCGAGCCCATCACACAGGCGTAGACGGTGTGCTCGGTGACCAGGGAGTGACCTGTGGCGGATTCGGGCATGGGGGCGATTGTGGCGGGGCGGGGAGGCGCATGTCACCAGGTTTCGGGGGCGGCCGCGGGCCGGCCCGCGGCCGCGGACACCGCCGGTGCACGGGCCGTCGCGGGGCGTGCGGACAGTCGTGCCCGCGCCGCCGGTCCTCCCGGCGCCGTACGGATGGTCCGTGCGGCTGGTTACGCTGATCAGTGCGCGCACAGGTACGTGACGCGGCCATAACGCAGGGGAGCAGTGACGTGGCGGTACGAGCGGTCCGTGGGGCCGTCCAGCTGGAGCGGGACGACGCGGAGCACATGCAGGAGCAGGTCGGTGCGCTGCTCACCGCCCTCCTGGAGCGCAACGACCTGCGCGCGGACGACCTGATCAGCGTGTGGTTCACCGCCACCCCCGATCTGCACAGCGACTTCCCGGCCGCCGCGGCGCGCGCCCTGGGCATCACCGACGTGCCGTTGATCTGCGCCCAGGAGCTGGACATCACCGGCGCCATGGAGCGCGTGGTGCGGGTACTCGCCCATGTGGAGACCGGTCTGTCCAAGGCCGGGATCGCCCATGTCTACCTCGGCGCGGCCGGGGCGCTGCGGAAGGACATCGCGCAGTGAGGACCGCACTCGTCATCGGAACGGGCCTGATCGGCACCTCGGCCGCGCTCGCGCTGAACGCACGGGGCGTCCAGGTGTACCTGGAGGACCACGACCAGGCCCAGGCCCTGACGGCCGCCGCGCTGGGCGCCGGCACCGCCGAGGCGCCGCCGGGGCCGGTCGATCTGGCCATCGTGGCCGTGCCGCCGGCCCATGTCGCGACGGCGCTGGCGGACGCGATGCGGCGCGGCGTGGCCCGTGCCTACATCGACGTCGCCAGCGTCAAGGGCGGGCCGCGCCGCGAGCTGGAGTCGACGGGCCGCGACCTGTCCGGCTACCTCGGCACCCACCCGATGGCGGGCAAGGAGCGCTCCGGACCGCTGGCCGCCACCGCCGACCTCTTCGAGGGCCGCCCCTGGGTGCTCACCCCGACCCGCGACGGGGACACCGAGGTGCTCAACCTCGCCCTGGAGCTGGTGGCGCTGTGCCGGGCCGTCCCGGTGGTGATGGACGCGGACGCCCACGACCGCGCGGTCGCCCTGGTCTCGCACACCCCGCAGCTGCTCTCCAGCCTGGTCGCCGCCCGCCTCAAGGGCGCCGACGAGACCGCCGTACGCCTCTGCGGCCAGGGCATCCGGGATGTGACGCGGATCGCGGCCTCCGACCCCGCGATGTGGATCGACATCCTGTCCGCCAATCCCGGCCCGGTCGCCGACGTCCTGGCCGAGGTCGCCGCCGACCTGGACGAGACCGTCCGTTCGCTGCGGGCCCTGGAGTCCGCCGACGAGGAGAAGCGCAGCGGCGGCGCCGGCGGCATCGAGGACGTGCTGCGCCGTGGCAACGCGGGCCGCGAGCGGGTGCCCGGCAAGCACGGCGCCGCCCCGGCCACGTACGAGATCGTCGCCGTCTACATCGGCGACCAGCCCGGTGAGCTGGCCCGGATCTTCGCCGACGCCGGCCGGGCCGGGGTCAATATCGAGGACGTCCGCATCGAGCACGCCACCGGCCAGCAGGCGGGCTTCATCCAGCTCATGGTCGAGCCGCAGGCGGTGCCGGGGCTGACCGCGGAGCTGCGGGAGCGGGGCTGGTCGATCCGGCAGTGACACCGTGGACGGCGCCGTGCGGGTGAGCCAGTAACCTTGTCCGGGGCCGTTGTGGCCCTTGGACCCCAGCCCCGTGTACAAGAAAGGTGTTCGTCACCGTGGAAACCGCCGCTCGGACCGCCCCGGCAGCAGTGATTGTCGCCATCGACGGCCCCGCAGGCACGGGCAAGTCCAGCACCTCCAAGGCCGTCGCCGCCAAGCTGGGCCTCGGCTACCTCGACACCGGCGCCCAGTACCGCGCGATCACGTGGTGGATGCTGACCAACGGGATCGACGTCAACGACGCGACCGCGGTGGCCGACGCCGCCGCCAAGCCCGTGATCGTCTCCGGCACGGACCCGGCCGCCCCGACCATCACGGTCGACGGCCTGGACGCCGCGGGACCGATCCGCACCCAGGAGGTCACTTCCGCGGTCAGCGCCGTCAGCGCCGTCCCCGAGGTCCGGACCCTGATCACCGACCTGCAGCGCAGCATCGCCGCCGAGGCGCCCGACGGCATCGTCGTCGAGGGCCGGGACATCGGCATCACCGTCCTGCCCGACGCCGACCTCAAGGTCTTCCTCACCGCCTCCCCGGAGGCGCGGGCGGCCCGCCGCAGCGGCGAGCTGAAGGGCAAGGAGGCCGGTGACCTGGCCGCCACCCGCGAGGCGCTGATCAAGCGCGACGCCGCCGACTCCGGCCGGAAGACCTCCCCGCTGGCCAAGGCGGACGACGCCGTCGAGGTGGACACCACCGACCTGACCCTGGAGCAGGTCATCGAGTGTGTGGTCACTCTCATCGAGGGCGCCGGCGCCGAAAAGGCGGGGCGGGTCGCCCGGTGACCGACAGCGGCAGGGCGCCGAGCGCGGCGGGTGCCGCGGTCGGCCGCCGGATCGGCATCGGCCTGATGTACGGGCTGTGGCGGCCGCGGGTGCTGGGCGCCTGGCGGGTGCCGTCCGCCGGCCCGGTGATCCTCGCCGTCAACCACTCGCACGGCATCGACGGCCCGATGCTGATGGGCACCGCGCCGCGACCGGTGCACTTCCTGATCAAGAAGGAAGCCTTCGTCGGCCCGCTGGACCCGTTCCTGCGGGGCATCGGGCAGCTGAAGGTGGACCGCGCCGCCGCCGACCGCAAGGCGATCACCGACGCCCTCGGGGTGCTGGCGCAGGGCGGAGTGCTGGGGATCTTCCCGGAAGGCACCCGTGGCGAGGGTGACTTCGCCTCCCTGCGGGCGGGCCTGGCGTACTTCGCGGTGCGCTCCGGGGCCCCGGTGGTGCCGGTGGCGGTGCTCGGCGGCAGGGAGCGGCAGAGCCGGCTGTCGTCGGCCGTGCCGCCGCTGCGGTCCCGCGTCGACGTCGTCTTCGGTGACGGCTTCGCCGCGGGGGACGGCAGTGGCCGGCGCACCCGTAAGGCGCTCGACGAGGCGACCGTACGCATCCAGGAGCGGCTGACCGCCCACCTGGCAGAGGCCAGGCGCCTGACCGGGCGCTGAACCAGACTTGAGTAGTGGGGCGCGGACGAGCGGCCCACCGACCACGAGGACCACGCGGCGGCAGCCGCACATTGAATGCGTGAGGAACGGACTTCATGAACGACCAGATCCCTACCGGCGACGAGCACGGTGCGCTTGGCGACGCCGAGTACGCGGAGTTCATGGAGCTCGCCGCGGAGGAGGGCTTCGATCTCGCGGAGGTCGAGGGTGACATCGCCGCGGCCGGCCACGGCCCGCTGCCCGTCCTCGCCGTCATCGGCCGCCCGAACGTCGGCAAGTCGACGCTGGTGAACCGCATCATCGGCCGCCGCGAAGCAGTCGTCGAGGACCGGCCGGGCGTCACCCGCGACCGCGTCACCTACGAGGCGGACTGGAACGGCCGCCGCTTCAAGGTCGTGGACACCGGCGGCTGGGAGCAGGACGTCCTCGGCATCGACGCGTCCGTCGCGGCGCAGGCCGAGTTCGCCATCGAGGCCGCCGACGCGGTCGTCTTCGTCGTCGACGCCAAGGTCGGCGCGACCGACACCGACGAGGCCGTCGTCAAGCTGCTGCGCCGCTCCGGCAAGCCCGTCGTCCTGGTCGCCAACAAGGTCGACGGCCCGTCGGGTGAGGCCGACGCGGCCATGCTGTGGTCGCTGGGCCTCGGCGAGCCGCACCCGATCTCCGCGCTGCACGGCCGCGGCACCGGCGACATGCTCGACGCCGCGCTGGAGGCGCTGCCCGAGGCCCCCGCGCAGACCTTCGGCACGGCCCTCGGCGGCCCCCGCCGGATCGCGCTGATCGGCCGGCCGAACGTCGGCAAGTCGTCGCTGCTGAACAAGGTCGCCGGCGAGGAGCGGGTGGTCGTCAACGAGCAGGCCGGCACCACCCGTGACCCGGTCGACGAGATGATCGAACTCGGCGGCAAGACCTGGAAGTTCGTGGACACCGCCGGTATCCGCCGCCGGGTGCATCTCCAGGAAGGCGCCGACTACTACGCCTCGCTGCGTACGGCGGCGGCCGTCGAGAAGGCCGAGGTCGCCGTCGTCCTGATCGACGCGTCCGAGTCCATTAGCGTCCAGGACCAGCGCATCGTCACGATGGCGGTGGAGGCCGGCCGCGCCCTGGTCATCGCCTACAACAAGTGGGACACCCTCGACGAGGAGCGCCGCTTCTACCTGGAGCGGGAGATCGAGCGGGACCTCGTGCAGATCCCCTGGGCGATGCGGGTGAACGTCTCCGCGCGCACCGGCCGGCACATGGAGAAGCTGGTCCCGGCGATCGAGACCGCGCTGGCGGGCTGGGAGAGCCGCATCCCCACCGGGCGGCTGAACGCCTTCCTCGGTGAGATCGTCGCCTCCCACCCGCACCCGATCCGCGGCGGCAAGCAGCCCCGCATCCTCTTCGGTACCCAGGCGGGCACCAAGCCGCCGCGCTTCGTGCTCTTCGCCTCGGGCTTCCTGGAGGCCGGCTACCGCCGCTTCGTCGAGCGGCGGCTGCGCGAGGAGTTCGACTTCGACGGGACGCCGATCCACATCTCGGTGCGGGTCCGCGAGAAGCGCAGCAAGAAGAAGTAGCGGCCCGTCCCCGGCCGTGCGGACCGGTCAGCGTCCGTGCGGCCGGGCGTCCCGCTGTGCCGGTGGCAGCGCCGCCGGGGCGTTCCCGCGGGGGTGGTAGGGCTGCCGGCTCACGACCTCCCAGTGGCCCGCGGAGCCCGGCGTACGGCTCCAGCTCCCGCGCAGCGACTCCGGGAGCTCCGGCTCGTCCGTACGGTCCCCGGGCAGGGCCCGAAAGCTGCGGCGGTACTCGGCGTACAGCGCGTCGTAGATCGGCGTGGCCGACCCGTGATCCGTGGTGTGCGCCGTCCCGTGGTCGTACGGCGGGCGCATGCCGGGGATCGGGTGGTACGGGACGCGGGGAGCGGGGTCGTATGCGTGCACGTACGTGCCAACGACCCCGGTGCCCGCAGGGATGCGGCTTTCCGGTGGAAATGGCTGATCGCGAGGCCAAGACCGTCCGGATCGACGGTCCTGCCCCCGCGATCGGGTCCGGCGGCTGTCAGGTGCCGGCCAGCGGGATCTCCGCGGCGACCAGGGCGCCCTTGGCGGCGGCGCTCTCCAGGGCCTCCCGCATCAGGTCCTCGCGGGGCTGGTGGCCGATGGTGCCGGCGGGCGCGGCGTACAGCACCACGGACTGCGCCTTGTTGGCCGCGGCGCGCCAGCCGTCGGAGACGGCCAGCGGCTGGTGGGCCTGCCACCAGGCGGACTGCTGGCCGGAGTTGCCCGGCTGGAGGACGGCGTGCAGCTTGCCCATGGCCAGCAGCGCGGACCAGCCCTGGTTCGGGGCGGGGAGCTGGTTCATGTCCGTCACCGGGTGGAAGCCCTGCTCCAGGAGCAGCGGGAGGAAGTCGTCGTCCGGGCCGGTCGAGCCGGGACGGGCGATCGGGCCGTCGGGCTCGACCACCAGGGCCGGACGCAGATCGGCGTCGACGAGCACCAGACCGCAGGTGATCCCGAGGGTCGCCTGGCGGGGAGCGGTGGGCACCGGGACGGCCGGGGACGGCACCGAGCCGGGGGTGCGGGGGGTGGCGTCCTCGCCGGTGATGGAGCGGACGGCTCCCTGGAGCTGCTCCTCCGAGACCGGGACGACCTGCGAGGGGATGCAGGTGGCGTGCGCGAACGCGAGCACCGCGGTCTCCTCGCCCACGAACAGGACGGTGCTGGTGCGCTCCTGGTCGCTGTCTCCGGGGGTCCGGCAGGAGGTGCAGTCGTAGTGGCCGGGGGCGTCGCCACCGGCCAGCAGGCGGTCGGCTTCTTCATCGCCGATCTCGGCGCGAACGTCGTCGCTGACGTCGAGCATGCGCGGCACGGGTGGCTCCTCGATCTCTGTGCGTCAGCCGGGTGGTCTCCCGGCTCGTACCAGGACAACGGGTGACCTGCGGCAGGAGTAACGCGGGGATGGGAACGGAATCGAACCAATCGCCGCACAGCGGAAAACCGTGGAAAGCCGTCCCGGAATCGGTCACTTAACGCCAACTTTTGCGCAGAACCTGGCGCAGTCGGCGGCGTTCCGTACGCCGGACCGGGTGGGACCGGGGCGCCGAGGGCGTGGCGGGCTGGCCGCCGCCGCGGGGCTGCCTACCGTCACCGGCTATGTCGGACAACTCTTCGGCGCCTCGGCGCCTCGTGGGATGCGTCGGGCTGCTCACCGCGGCCGCCGCTGCCCTGGTCCTGGGCCTGCCCGGGGGCGCCGCCGCCGACGGGCCGGACGGCGGGGACCGGCCGCCGCACGCCTGCGCCGGTGACCAGTGGCCCTGGGGCTGCCTCGCGGAGTGCGAGAGCAGCGGTGACTGGCACATCAACACCGGCAACTCCTTCTACGGCGGGCTGCAGTTCCATCAGCCCACCTGGGAGGCGTTCGGCGGTCTCGCCTTCGCGCGGCGGGCCGACCTCGCCTCCCGTGAGGAGCAGATCGAGATCGCGAAGAAGGTCCAGGCGGCCCAGGGCTGGGGCGCCTGGCCCGAGTGTTCCCAGCGCTACGGGCTGACCGCCAAGAGCCGGACCCATGTCGTACGGCGCGGGGAGACGCTCGGCACGATCGCGCAGAAGTACCGGGTGAAGGGCGGCTGGCAGGCGCTCCACAAGGCCAACCGGCCCGCCGTCGGACGGAACCCGGACCGGCTGTCGGTCGGCACCAGGCTCCGGCTTCCCTGAACGCTGCCCCCAAGGCGCGTGAGCCGGGCCGGCGTTCCTCTTGGACGGCGCACCGGGCCGTACGGGTGCGTCAGTGGCCGAGTCCCCGGCGGATCGCCACCTCCACCGGCGAGTAGGCCCCATCGGGGCGTTCGGTGCTCGGGCCCTGTCCCGGTTTGGGGAGCAGGGGCGGCTGGGCCATGAAACGGGGCTCGGTGCCCCTGTGCGGCTGCGCGGCGTGCACCAGGAACGGGTGGCAGAGGTAGACGTCACCGGCGCGGCCGGTGGCCAGTGCCTGCGGCCGGTGCTCGGTGGCGGGCACGGCGCGCTGCGCCAGGTCCATGAAGGGCAGCCCGGCCTCTCCCTCGGGGCCGAGGAGCGCGGCCACGTCCAGATGGGAGCCGACGCGGATGCGGGTGGGCGCGTCGTCCTCGCCCACGTCGGACATCAGGAACAGCATCAGCAGCCAGCGGCCCCGGGACGCGGCGTTCACCCGGTACGACAGATAGTCGGCGGGGTCGTCCCCCGGAAAGCTCGCGTCGATGTGCCAGCCGTCGTCGCCCGGCTCGTCGTCGCTGCGGAACCGCACCGGGAACGTGCCGAGGTCGCCGCGCGGCGCCCAGCGTCCCGGTCCGGCGAGGGCGTCGTACGCGGCGTGCAGGCGGGGCGCGTTGACGGCGGCGCGGAAGGGCTCCTGCCCGTAGAAGCCGAGCCGTACCACGGGGTCCTTCCAGGTCGCCGGATCGCCGGGCTCGCCCGGGATGTCGCGCCACATGATCTCCCGGCACTCCGCTGCGACCTCCGGCGAGAACGCGCCCTCCACACAGAGAAAGCCCTGCTCCACGAATGCGGAGAGGGCGGAGTCATCGATATTTGCGTCATCCATCGGGTCAGCGTGGCAGCGGGGGGAACGGGTGTACCAGCGAATTTCCGGGGGCCGGCCGGTGGTGGGGCACCACGACCAGCCGGTTCCCGGCCAGGTCCCCGGAAATCCGTACGCACCGGACGAGCGGGAGGCGGTACGGTCCCGGAATGCTCGATGCGGAGGGGCACTTGGGGGAGAAGCCCGCCGGCTGACCGGAGCGGGGAGGCCGCCGTCCCCGGGCCCGGTGGTGACCGGGTGGAGGGGATTTGCGGCCTAAGGGTTCCATGACCCGCTTACCGATGAACTAACTCTTTCGGAACAAGTTGGCGAAAGGCCCAACCCGGAACCGATTTTTGCGGTCCTTCCCTAGAGCAGGGGGCCGCCTCGCGCCATCAGGAGGGGAGCGCGACGTGGCCCACGGGGAGACCGGGCAGGACCAGAAGACCAGGGGACACGGGGACGGATGCACATCTCATTCCTGATTCACAATGCCTACGGTATCGGGGGGACGATCCGTACGACGTTCAATCTGGCGCGTACGCTCGCCGAACGGCATGACGTCGAGATCGTGTCCGTCCTGCGCCACCGCGACGACCCGGTCTTCGACCTGGGGCCCCGTGTGGCGCTGCGGCATCTCGTGGACCTCCGGGAGAGCAGCCCCGGGCACGACGGCGCCGATCCCGCGCACGCCCGCCCCGCCAAGGTCTTCCCCGCCGCCGAGGGCCGCTTCGACCAGTACAGCGAGCTCACCGACCGGCGGATCGCCCAGCATCTGCGCAAGACGGAGGCGGACGTGCTGGTCGGCACCCGGCCCGGCCTCAATGTGCACATCGCCAAGCAGGCGCGCCGCGGCCCGGTGCGGATAGGCCAGGAGCACCTCACCCTGGACACCCACACCCGGGAGCTCAAGCTGGCGCTGCGCGGCGCCTATCCGCGGCTGGACGCCGTCACCACCGTCACCGAGGCCGATGCCGGCGCCTACCGGCGGACGCTGCGGCTGCCCGGTGTGCGGGTCGAGGCGGTGCCCAACAGCGTGCCGGCGTCCGCGCTGCCGCCCGCCGACGGCAGCGGCAAGTGGGTCGTCGCGGCGGGCCGGCTCGCCCGCGTCAAGCGCTATGACGTCCTCATACGCGCCTTCGCCCAGGTCGCCGAGGAGCGCCCAGACTGGCGGCTGCGGATATACGGCGGCGGCGCCGAGAAGGCCCGGCTGCGCGATCTCATCGACGAACTCGGCCTGTACAACCACGTCTTCCTGATGGGCCCGGCCAACCCCCTGGAGCCCGAGTGGGCCAAGGGCTCGATCGCCGCGGTCTCCTCCAGCCTGGAGTCGTTCGGGATGACCATCGTCGAGGCCATGCGAGCGGGCCTGCCGGTCGTCGCCACCAACTGCCCGCACGGGCCGGGCGAGATCATCGACGACGGGGTGGACGGCAAGCTCGTACCAGTCGGCAGTCCGGAGGCGCTGGCCGGCTCGCTGCTGTCCCTGATCAACGACGACGCGGCCCGCAGGCGGATGGGGGAGGCGGCGCTGGCCTCGTCGGCGCGCTTCGACCCCGCCACGGTCGCCGGGCGCTACGAGGCGCTCTTCGGGGAGCTGCTCACCCGCAGGCGCGGCAGCCGATGGCACAGCAGCCTGCATCGCGCCCGCGGAGCCCTGCTCAGCGGCGCCTACGCCACCAAGGACGCGGCCCGCGCCGCGCTGAGAGGGGTGCGGACGGTATGACGGCGCCGAGCCAGTTGACCGTGACCGGACACGAGACGAAGGAGTCCTCCGCCATCGATCAGGAACCCATGGTTCCGGCGAGTTCGGGACCCGAGAGACCCGAGCGCCCGGCTGAGCGGGGCGGCGAAGCCGCTCCGGTGGAGCTGCGGGCCGACTGCATCGCGGACTCCGCGGGCGGCCTCACCTTCGACCTGAACGCCCCTCAGGACCTGCACACCACCTGGAGCGCGGCGCTGGTGCTGCGGCTGCGCGGCGGTGATGGCGTGGACGACGAGGTGCGGCTGCCGCTCGGGCCGAACGGCGCCGGGCGGCTGCGCGCCGTCCTGCCCAGCACCGTCGCGCTCGCCGAGGGCCGCTGGAACGCCTACGCCGACCTCGGCGACGGCCGGGACCCCCGGCGCCTGCTGCCCGGTGTCAACGACCTGCGGTCGCTGGTGGACCGCCGGCCGCTGGCGGGCATTGGCCGGCTCGGGGTACGCATCCCGTACGCCACGAAGTTCGGCAATCTCGCCCTGCGCAGCTGGCTGCGCGGCCCGCACGCCGAGGCCGGCGACATCCGCGTCGCCCCCGACGGCATGACGGTCTCCGGCCGGCTCTACGGCGCCGTCCCGGCCGCCGGTGCCCGGGTGGAGGCCCGCGCGCGCCGTACCGGGGCGGCCCCGGAAGCGGCCCCGGTGACCGTCCCGCTGACCGTCGAGGGCGCGGACTTCACCTTCACGCTGCCCTACGAGGAGCTGGCCGGGCGCTGGGAGCAGGGCAACGAGCCGTGGGACCTGTGGCTGCGCCTCGCCGAGGGTGTCCGGCCGGTGCGCATAGCCCGTCTGCTGGACGATGTCGCCGACAAGAAGCAGGTGTTCAGCTACCCGGCGCTGCCGGTGCCGGCCGCGGCGGGGGAGCTGAGGATCGGCCCGTATTACACCCTGGACAACGACCTGGCCCTCCGGGTCGCCGGGCCGGCCGGGAGCTGACGGAGGCGGCGGCCGGGTCCCGGTCCGGTATCGAGGACCGCGGCTGTCCGCAAGGGCTGGGAGACTCGGGCCATGTTGGAGACCTCGGCACGTCTGCTCCGCCTGCTCTCCCTGCTGCAGGCCCACCGGGAGTGGTCCGGCGCGGAACTCGCCGGCCGGCTCGACGTCACCCCGCGCACGGTGCGCCGGGACATCGACCGGCTGCGCGAGCTGGGCTACCCCGTCCACTCCACGCCCGGGACGGCCGGCGGCTACCGGCTCGGCGCGGGCGCCGAACTCCCGCCGCTGCTGCTGGACGACGACGAGGCGGTGGCGGTCGCGGTCGGGCTGCGCACCGCCGCGTCCGGCGGTGTCGACGGCATCGAGGAGGCGTCGGTTCGGGCGCTGGCGAAGCTGGAGCAGGTGCTGCCGCACCGGCTGCGGCGCCGGGTCGGCGCGCTGAACGCCGTCACCGTGCCGATGCTCGG
The DNA here is from genome assembly GCF_043199295.1 of Streptomyces sp. NPDC048612. Classification (NCBI taxonomy): domain Bacteria; kingdom Bacillati; phylum Actinomycetota; class Actinomycetes; order Kitasatosporales; family Streptomycetaceae; genus Streptomyces; species Streptomyces sp. NPDC048612. Next base: position 273,501 of record NZ_JBICVV010000009.1, on the reverse strand, counting down.
CAGCGGCGGCCCCCGGGTGGACCCCGACGTCCTCACCGAGCTCGCGCACGCCTGCCGGGACTGCCACCGGTTCCGTTTCTCCTACACGGCCCATGACGGAGCGGTCTCCCGCCGCACGGTGGAACCGCACCGCCTGGTCTGCGCCCGGCGCTACTGGTACCTCGTCGCCTGGGACGTGGACCGCGCGGACTGGCGCACCTACCGGGCCGACCGCATCACCCCCACCCCGCCGCACGGGCCGCGCTTCACTCCCCGTACGCCACCGGCCGAGGACCTGGCCGCGTATGTCGCCCAGGGCATCTCCAGCCGCGTCTACTCGACCCGGGCCACCGTGCTGCTGCACGCCTCGCTGGAGCGGGCGGCGGAGCGCATCAGCCCGGCCGCCGGCGTGCTCGAGGCGGTCGACGCACGGCGTTGTCTGCTGCGTACCGGGGCGCACAGCCTCGAACTGCTGGTGCTCCACATCGTGCTGACCGGCTTCGACTTCGAGGTCCGGGAGCCGCCGGAGCTGCTCGGCCGGGTCCGGGAGATCAGGGACCGGCTGGGCCGGACGCTGGCAGCGTCACCGGCTGCTTCCCCACCTCCGGATGGTGCAGATCGAACGCCGGGGACTCGGAGCGGATGCGCGGAAGGGTCGTGAAGTTGTGCCGGGGCGGCGGTGAGGAGGTCGCCCACTCCAGGGACCGGCCGAAGCCCCAGGGGTCGTCCGCCGTCACCCTGGCGCCGTAGCGGGTGGTCTTCCAGACGTTGTAGAGGAACGGCAGGGTGGACAGGCCCAGCAGGAAGGAGCCGATGGTGGAGAAGGTGTTGAGCGCCGTGAAGCCGTCGGCGGCCAGGTAGTCGGCGTACCGCCGTGGCATGCCCTCCACCCCCAGCCAGTGCTGGACGAGGAAGGTGGTGTGGAAGCCGGTGAACAGCGTCCAGAAATGGATCTTGCCGAGGCGCTCGTCGAGCATCTTCCCGGTGAATTTCGGCCACCAGAAGTAGAAGCCCGCGTAGGTGGCGAAGACGACCGTGCCGAAGACGACGTAGTGGAAGTGGCCGACGACGAAGTACGAGTCGGTGACGTGGAAGTCCAGCGGCGGTGAGGCCAGGATGACGCCGGTCAGGCCGCCGAACAGGAAGCTCACCAGGAACCCGATCGACCAGAGCATCGGCGTCTCGAACGACACCGAGCCGTGCCACATGGTGCCGATCCAGTTGAAGAACTTCACCCCGGTCGGCGCCGCGATCAGGAACGACATGACGGAGAAGAACGGCAGCAGCACCGCCCCGGTCACGAACATGTGGTGCGCCCAGACCATCACCGACAGCGCCGTGATGGCCATCGTCGCGCCGATCAGCATGACGTAACCGAAGATCGGCTTGCGGGAAAAGACCGGGATGATCTCGGTGATGATGCCGAAGAACGGCAGCGCGATGATGTAGACCTCGGGGTGGCCGAAGAACCAGAACAGGTGCTGCCACAGGAGCGCCCCGCCGTAGCGGGCGTCGAAGACCACCGCCCCGAACTGCCGGTCCGCCTCCAGGACCAGCAGCGCGGCCGCCAGCACCGGGAACGCCATCAGCACCAGGATCGAGGTGAAGAGGACGTTCCAGGTGAACACCGGCATCCGGAACATCGTCATGCCGGGCGCCCGGAGCACGATGATCGTGGTGATGAAGTTGACGGCACCGAGGATGGTGCCGAAGCCGGCGAGCGCCAGGCCCATGATCCACATGTCGGCGCCGACCCCGGGGGAGCGGACCATCGAGTTGAGCGGGGCGTAGGCCGTCCACCCGAAGGCCGGGCCGCCGAACGGTGTGAGGAAGCTGCCCAGCACGATCAGGCCGCCGAAGAGGAACAGCCAGTACGAGAGCATGTTCAGCCGCGGGAAGGCGACGTCGGGCGAGCCGATCTGCAGCGGCATGATCTCGTTCGCGAAACCGGCGAACGCGGGGGTGGCGAACAGCAGCAGCATGATCGTGCCGTGCATGGTCAGCGCCTGGTTGAACTGCTCGGCGTCGATGATCTGCAGTCCGGGCCGGGCCAGCTCGGCGCGCATCACCATCGCCAGCAGCCCGCCCACCAGGAAGAACCCGAACGCGGTGATCAGGTAGAGGTGCCCGATCTTCTTGTGGTCGGTGGTCGTCAGCCAGTCCACCAGCACCGAGCCACGGCGTCGCGCCCCGGAGGGCCGCACGCGCGCCTGCCCGGTGTCCGTAACCATCCGCTGCACCTCGTTCGTCGACGGTGGACTGGGGACCGGGACATGATGCGCGCGCGGGGGACGCAGTGCGAGAGGGCGCTCCGGTCCGTTCCGGTGGCATCCGTCGGGGCGGTGGACCGGGGGCGCCGGGAGGGGGTGAGCCCGGTAAGCGGGGGGATGGGCGATGTGCGGGAAATGTGTGTGGAATGTGTCTCGTCGGCCAAATTCCGGTCGGCCGATAAAGGGCGCCGGGTAAAGGCGATCCGGAACTGACGGGGGAATGTTTTCGGACGGCGCGTCGCGTTGACCGGACGGTCCGTGTCCGTTAGCTGTCCGATCAGGGCGTGAATTCGGGCCGATTTATTTTCCACCCGGTTGCGCCGTCACGCGGCGCGTACGGGTGACGGAAGTTCCGGCAAACGCCGCCGGGGCCGCTGTGACACAAGTGTGACCAATGCCGGACAGGGGAGTCACCGGGGTGTGCGAGGGCGGGCCTTCCACCGGCCGTCGCGGGCGCTTACGGTGGCTGTCATGGACGTACCGAACCTCCCCGACACCCCTCAGGACGACATCGAGGCGTATGTCGGCCTTGCCCAGCAGGACGCCGAGGAACAGGCGCGGGCGCGCGGCTGGACCACCGTCCGCTCGCTGCCGCCGGGCGCGATCATCACGATGGAGTACCTGGCCGGCCGGCTCAACTTCGAGGTCAAGGACGGCGAGGTGCACCGCACCTGGCAGGGCTGAGCACCACTGACGACGACGAAGGCCCCGGCCGCTCCTGGGAGCGGCCGGGGCCTTCGCTGCGGGGGAGAGGTGTGCGTACCGGCCCCGCGGCTCGTGGGGCGGTCAGCCGCTCCCGTTGCGGCCGCGCCCGGACGTCGGGCTCAGCGGCGTGGTGCGCGGGACGCGGTCCGCGTGCGGCGGCCGCCGGCTGCCCGCCGGGGTGGCCGGGGTGCGCTCCGAACGGATGGAGTACGGGCGCGACGGGTGGTGCGGCCAGCCGTCCGGGGTGTGGCCGGAGGCGGAACGCCCGCCCGTACCGGCGGAGATCGTCTCGCGGACGAGCGCCTCCCCGTCCGAGGCGAGGCGCTGCCGGGACACCCCCGGGGCCAGTGCTCCGGCCGGCAGCGGGCCGCGCAGTGAATCGGGGCGCAGCCGCAGCCACAGCCGCAGCAGGATGCCCATGAGGCGGTCCTCGAACCAGGTGATCCCGGGCTCCAGCCAGGGCAGCGCCAGCAGCACCAGCAGTCCGGCGGCCCAGCCGAGCAGCACATCACTGACCCAGTGCGTGCCCAGGTAGACCGTGGTCATGCCGACGCCCAGGGCGCCCAGGGCGGCGATCACCGACAGCGTGCGGCGGCGCAGCGAGGTGGTCGCCAGGTAGGCCAGCACACCCCAGGTGACCACGGCGTTCGCGGTGTGGCCCGACGGGAATATGTCGCCGCCGAGCCCCATCTCGTGGGAGCCGACCACGGTCGCGTAGTGCGGGCCGAGCCGGCCCATGCCGATCTTGGCGGCGCCCACGGTGATGTTCAGCAGCAGCAGCGAGGCGCCGAACACCAGCAGCGGGTGGAGGTTGCGCTGACGCCAGCAGCGCCAGCCCAGCCAGGCCGCCACCGCCACCGCGGTCGGTCCGCGCTGGCCCAGCACCACGAAGTAGTCGAGGAAGGCATGGATCTCCGGCCACTGCTTGTAGGGCCGGAAGAACATGACCTGCCAGTCGAGCGTGACCAGCCATGAGGTAGCCAGCACCCCGGCCACGATCGCGAAATAGACCGCCACGGTCCCCCAGAACAGCCACATGCGGGTCCGGGTCATGCTGGGCGGTCGGACGCGATCGGTGGGGCGCTCCTCCATCTGGTCGAGCTTGTCATCGGTACGCACTCAATCGACGTTACCGCGTGTGATGTAGGTGCTTGGTCAAACTGTGCGCTTTGTAATGACGATGTGATGTGGAATGCGTCTCAAACGAGGCTTCGGCGCAGGGATTTGGAAGCGAATTCGCGGCGATTTTCAATGGCTCCCCGCCGCGCGCGTGTCGTCGCGTCGAGCGCCTTATCCGCTTTTCCGCTCCGGAGTTTATCGGCTATTCGCTCACGGGTCGTCCCGTGTTTCCCGCGAGGCGCTCACGAAGTGAACTCGTGCGATCACGCAGAGTGATCGGATAGCTCACGGCGGGCCGGAACCGTTCAGCCAGAACGCCCCGTAGACCGCGGAACCCGTCGCCAGCAGTCCGATGGCCAGCCAGGGCCACGCCCGGCGCCACCGCGCGAGGCCCACCGCCAGGGGGAGCAGCAGCGGATAGGCCGGCAGCATCAGCCGGGGCTTGGAGCCGAAGTAGCCCTTGGCGGTCAGCGCGAGCAGCAGCACCGTCCCGCCGTAGACCACCAGCGGCAGCGGCTGCCCCTGCCGGACCCCGCGCACCTGGAGCCAGATCACCAGCCCGATGCCCACGAGCAGTCCGGCTCCCGCCGCGAACACGGGCCCCGACAGCTGCTGCCGGACGAACGAGGCGAACGCGATGCCCCCGTCGAAGCCGTTGCCCCAGCCCTCCTGGATGTCCAGGTAGCCGGTGAGGGAGCCCTGGTGCACCGCCACCCACAGGAAGTAGCCGCACCAGCCGAGCGGGGCGAGCAGCACGCCGGGCAGCAGTCCGGGATGCCGCCGCGCCGCCGTCCGCAGCGGTGACCCGCCGGCCCGCTCCCGCCACAGCGTCACCGCTGCGGTGACCCACACCGCCGCCACCACCGCGGCACCCACCGGCCGGGTCAGCCCGGCCAGCGAGGCCAGCACCCCGGCGGCCACCCAGCGCCCGGTCAGCACGGCGTACAGCGCCCAGGCCGCGAGCGCGGTGAACAGCGACTCCGAGTACGCCATCGACTGCACGATCCCCACCGGCAGCGCGGCCCACAGCGCCGCGAGGGCGACCCCGGCCCGCGGCCCGTGCAGCCGCTCGCCGGTCGCGTACAGCGCCCAGGCCGCGGCCAGCGAGGCCAGCCAGGACACCACCATCCCGGCGTCGGCGGCCGAGAGCGGGGAGAGTGCCGACAGCCCGCGCTCCAGCCAGGGCAGCAGCGGGAAGAAGGCCAGGTTGGAGTGCACGTCGCCGTTGGGCAGCGCGACGGTGTAGCCGTAGCCCTGCTCGGCGACCCGGGTGTACCAGAGCGCGTCCCAGCGGGCGGTCAGCAGGGTGTGCCAGCTCCGGCCGCCGGCCGCCGACCAGAGGGCGAGGACGACGATGCCCAGCAGCCGGATCGCCGCGAACGCCAGCAGCGCGGGCGCGGCCCGGCGCAGCGCGGCCCGGACGCCGGTGCCGTCGCACCGGGCCGGGCCGGGAACGGCGGCGGGGGCAAGATCGTTCATCGGGACGATTATCCAGGTGGCCGAAGAACGACTGCCGACGGCGGGTGGGGGAACGCGTGACGCTGCGATGAGCGTCTCATCGTGAGGTGAGCCACGCGGCACCGCACGGGACTCGCGTAGTCTGAGCGTCTCAACTCGCCCGTGCCGCCGGTTCGCCCGGGGCGTTTTCGCGCCCTGTTCCGTGGCCGCGAGAGCATGACTGGAGGTGCTATGTCCGGGACGACCGCGTCCGGCAGTGGACGGACGGCTGGTGTTCCCCGGCTTTCAGGCGGCGGTGTGAACCGCTGGACCGTGCTGATCGTGCTCTGCGTCAGCCTGCTCTTCGTCGCGCTGGACACCACGATCCTGTACGTCGCGGTGCCCTCGGTCACCGAGGACCTGCGGCCGGGACCGGTGGAGCTTCTCTGGATCGTCGATGTCTATCCGCTGATCGCTGCCTCGCTGCTGATCCTCTTCGGCACCCTCGGCGACCGCGTCGGCCGCCGCCGCATCCTCCTCCTGGGCTACGGCCTGTTCGGCCTGGCCTCGGCCGCCGCCGCGCTCGCGCCCAACCCGCAGACCCTGATGGTGGCCCGTGCCCTGCTCGGCATCGGCGGCGCCATGATCATGCCGGCCACGCTGTCGATCCTGCGGCAGGTCTTCCCCGACCGGCGCGAACGCGCGGTCGCCATCGGCGTGTGGAGCGCGGTGGCCGCGGTCGGTGCCGCGGTCGGCCCGGTCCTCGGCGGCTTCCTCGTCGAGAACTTCTGGTGGGGCTCGGTCTTCCTCATCAACATCCCGATGATGGCCGCGATGCTGCTGATAGGCCGATGGCTGCTGCCGGAGTCGCGCGGTGAGCGCAACGGCCCCTGGGACGTCATCGGCGCGATCGTGGCGGCCCTCGGTGTGCTGGGGATCGTCCTCGGCGTCAAGCGGATCGGCAGCGGTGCGGCCGTGGTGGGCCCGACCACGCTGCTGCCCATCGTCCTGGGTGTCCTGCTGCTGGTCCTCTTCGTCCGCCGTCAGCGCCGGCGCAAGGACCCGCTGATCGATGTGCGGCTGTTCGCGGTGCCCGCGTTCGGCACCTCCGTCGTCTGCATCGTGCTGGCCATGCTCGCCCTCGTCGGGCTGCAGCTGATCGCCGTGCAGTACCTTCAGCTCGTCCTCGGGCTGAGCCCGCTGGAGACCGGGCTGCGGATGCTGCCGCTGGTCTTCGCCGCGATGGCCGCCGGCCTCACCGGCTCGAAGATGCTGCAGGCCCTGGGGCCGCGCGCGATGGTCTCCCTCGGTTTCGTGCTGACCGCGGTCGCGGTGCTGTGTCTGACCGCGATGAGCGCTGAGGACCGCCCCTGGCTGCTGTCCCTGGGCTTCGTGCTGCTCGGCTTCGGCTTCCAGTCCACGCTGTTCGGGGCCTACGAGTCGATGCTCAGCGAGGCCCCCGCCGAGCAGTCCGGCGGCGCCGCCGCGATCGGGGAGACCTCCTACCAGCTCGGCGCCGGCATCGGTGTCGCGCTGCTCGGCAGCGTCATGAACGCCGCCTACGCCCCGGGTCTGAACCACGTCGACGGCGTCCCCGCGCGGGCCTCCGCCTCGGCGGCGCACTCCCTCGGCGAGGCCTACAAGGTCGCCGCCGGTCTGGGCGACGGCGCCCGCGCCGCCCTGCGGGAGGCCGCCCGGGACTCCTTCGTCCGCGGGCTGCACATCACCCTCGTCGCCAGCGCCGTGCTGCTGCTGGTCGGCGCGGGGATCGCGCTGCGGCTGCCGCGCCGGGCCGCGGAGTCCACGGAGCGGGCGGAGGCGGACGGCGAGCCCGCCCCGGGCGAGGGCATGGGCGGCCGCGGCAGCAGCGAGCCCGCCCCGGCGCGCTCCGGCCGCTGAGCCCGGCCGTTCCGGCCGGGGCCCACCGGGCGTTCCCGTCCCCGTCGCGCGGCGGTGACCCTTGCCGCGCGGCACCACGGGCCGTACCGTCGGACAGCAAATAACTACCACTGCTAGTTTTTCGCGCTGATCCGCCGGAGGCCCCGCCATGTCCGCACAGCCGTCCTCAGAGTCCGCAGCGTCCCCGGCGCGTGCGCCGTTCGACCCCCGCGACCCCCTGGGCCTCGACGATCTGCTGTCCGACGAGGACCGTGCCGTACGGGACACCGTCCGCCGGTGGGCCACCGACCGCGTGCTGCCGCAGATCGCCGACTGGTACGAGCGCGGCGAACTGCCCGGCATCCGCGAACTCGCCCGCGAACTGGGCTCCCTCGGCGCGCTCGGGATGTCCCTGACCGGCTACGGCTGCGCGGGCGCCTCCGCCGTCCAGTACGGCCTGGCCTGCCTGGAGCTGGAGGCCGCCGACTCCGGTATCCGCTCGCTGGTCTCCGTCCAGGGCTCGCTCGCCATGTACGCGATCTGGCGCTTCGGCTCCGAGGAGCAGAAGCAGCAGTGGCTGCCGCGGATGGCGGCCGGCGAGGTCATCGGCTGCTTCGGCCTGACCGAGCCCGACATCGGCTCCGACCCCGCCGCGATGCGCACCCACGCCAAGCGCGACGGCGGGGACTGGGTGCTCAGCGGCCGCAAGATGTGGATCACCAACGGCTCGGTGGCCGGAGTCGCGGTCGTCTGGGCACAGACCGACGACGGCATCCGCGGCTTCGTCGTCCCCACGGACACTCCCGGGTTCTCGGCCCCCGAGATCAAGCACAAGTGGTCCCTGCGCGCCTCGGTGACCAGCGAACTCGTCATGGACGACGTACGGCTGCCGGCCGACGCGGTGCTCCCGGAGGTCACCGGGCTGCGGGGCCCGCTCGGCTGTCTCAGCCACGCCCGCTACGGCATCGTCTGGGGCTCCATGGGCGCCGCCCGCGCCAGCTTCGAGGCGGCGCTGGACTACGCGAGGACCAGGGAGCAGTTCGGCAAGCCGATCGGCGGCTTCCAGCTCACCCAGGCCAAGCTCGCCGACATGGCGGTCGAACTGCACAAGGGCATCCTGCTGGCCCACCATCTGGGGCAGCGGATGGACGCGGGGCGGCTGCGCCCCGAGCAGATCAGCTTCGGCAAGCTGAACAACGTACGGGAGGCGATCGAGATCTGCCGCACGGCCCGGACGATTCTCGGTGCCAACGGGATCTCGCTGGAGTACCCCGTCATGCGGCATGCGACCAACCTCGAATCGGTGCTCACCTACGAGGGCACCGTCGAGATGCACCAGCTCGTGCTGGGCAAGGCGCTCACCGGTCTGGATGCCTTCCGGTGAGCGGCCTCGCCCGCTGAGCGGGACGCCGCACCACCCGGGGACCGGTGCGCCGGTGGCGGTTGCCGCGGGCGCCCGGACCCCCGGCAGGACACACGCGGGTCGTGCTCAACTCTGGTTGAAGAAACCGCCGTTGCGGTGGCCGCGGGCCTCACCGCTGACCACCCGGTAGTCGGCGGGGGTCAGCAGGAACACGCGGGTGGCGACCCGCTCGATCGAACCGCGCAGCCCGAACGTCAGGCCGGCCGCGAAGTCCACCACCCGCTTGGCGTCGTCGGGCTCCATGGCCGTCAGGTTGACGATGACCGGGACGCCGTCCCGGAAGAGCTCGCCGATACCGCGGGCGTCCCGGAAGCTCTCCGGGGAGACCGTGGCGATGCGGGTGCCCTGGTCCTGGGCGGCCTCGTCGGCCACTCGGACCCGGGGGTCGGTGACCCAGGGGCTGTCGACCGAGTCACCGGCATCGGGTCCCTCGGCGTAGTCGTCGTCGTAGTAGCGCTCGTCATCACTGTCGTCGACGAGGCCAAGCCAGGCACTCGCCTTGCGCACCGATCCCATTGACGCCTCCTCTCACCCGCGGTCTCTGCGTGTCCGCCCCTATCGTCGTTCATGAGGCGGAGGGTGTGCCAAGTGGATAGCCGCCGCACGGGGGGTTCGTGACACATCTGGTGCAAAGGGGGTGGCGCAGCATCAGGTCACGCGCCCCGTAACGAAACTGACAGTACGACGAACATCACGGTCGGTACTCTATCGGGTGAGAGGGGTCGGGCGCGCGGACAAAACGGAGCGGACTACCGGGTCGGTTCATGCACGGGACCAGGGCAAATGCCAAGGGCCTCGGCGGGGGCCCGCGGGATAGCCCGATGATCGGGAGACTGGCCCATCGGAGGGGTGTTGACGCGGCGGCGGATTCCGACCTGTGTCCACCGGACCCGCTTCCCTCGAAAGTCGCCCAGGCCGATTGTCGGACGATGCCGGCCGGAATCCGGCGTTCCGGGCGGAGTTCGCGCCCCCCTTCCGGGGCGCCGGGCACCACCCCGGCCACTGCGGAAGGCCATCGGCAACGGGCGGTACGGGAAGCCACGAGGCGGCCCCCTATGGCGCGACGCACTTCGTGGCGCTCACCAGGAGCGGGGTGCACCGTACGGAGTACTCCGGCAGGACGCTTCGCTCGCACGTGGCGGAGGCGCGGAACCGCGGCGTGCGCTGCGCCGTCCAACCCGCGACCGAGGGGGTCAGCGCCGCCCCGGCAGCCGTCAACAGGGCTGCCGGGGCGGAGTGTTGGGGCGCCGGTGGTGTTGCCGCCGTATGTCAGCCGTGAGACATCCGTGCCGGACTCTTGCGCTGCGGGGGCGGCGCGCCCGACACTCCGCTCAGCGCTTGTCAGGGGCACGCTGAAAATGAACGTGCGGATTCCCACGTGCCCTTCGGCTGCGCCTCACGGGCTGCCCACCGGCGGCCCCCCGATCCCCTCGGAGGAATCAGTGAGGAACGCGCGCACCATCCCCCACAGCGGCGTGGCGAGACGTACCCGGCTGATCGCCGTGGCGTCCGGACTGGTGGCCGTCGGTGCCATCGCCATCCCGTCCGCCAGCGCACAGAACCCCGCCCCCGCGCAGAAGTTCAGCGCCGCCCAGCTCAGTGCCGCCGGTCAGGCGGTCCGTGCCGCGGACGTCCCCGGCACCGCCTGGCGGACCGACAGTGCGACGGGCACCCTGGTCGTCACCGCCGACCGCACGGTCTCCCGGGCGGAGATCGCCCGGATCGAGCGGGCCGCGGGCAGCAACGCCGACGCGGTCCGCATCGACCGCATCGCGGGCACCTTCCGCAAGTTCATCTCCGGCGGCGACGCCGTCTACGCCCCCAGCTGGCGCTGCTCGCTCGGCTTCAACGTCCGCAGCGGCAGCACCTACTACTTCCTGACGGCCGGACACTGCACCGACGGCAACCCGCCGTGGTACACCAACTCCTCGCACACCACGAGCATCGGTCCGACCGCCGGCTCCAGCTTCCCCGGCAACGACTACGGCATCGTGAAGTACACCAACTCCTCCGTGGCACACGCCGGCACGGTCGGCAGCCAGGACATCACCAGCGCCGGCACCCCGAGCGTCGGTCAGTCGGTCACCCGCCGGGGCTCCACCACCGGCACCCATAGCGGCAAGGTCACCGCGCTGAACGCCACCGTCAACTACGGCGGCGGCGACATCGTCTCCGGACTCATCCAGACCACGGTCTGTGCCGAGCCCGGCGACAGCGGCGGCCCCCTCTACTCCGGGACCAAGGCGCTCGGCCTCACCTCCGGGGGCAGCGGCGACTGCACCTCCGGCGGCACCACGTTCTTCCAGCCCGTCACCGAGGCACTCAGCGCCTACGGCGTGAGCGTCTACTGACGCCAGGCTGAGGCCGTACCGTCCCGGGCGCACGCATCCCGGGTCCGTACGGCAGGCTCCCCGCACCCCACGCCGGACCCGGCTCCGGCGGCACGAAGGGCCCCCGTCCGCCGGCGGACGGGGGCCCGGCCGCGTCCGTCCGCCCCGAGCCTCGACCGCCTTCCAGACCCGGGCATACCATGGTAAGTGGCGTGATCCGGACACGTGCGGCACATCTTCAGGGAGCCGTGATGGTCGAAGAACTGGTGGCGGCCGGGGTGGCACTGGCCTCCGTGGGCACGGTGTACCTCATGGCGGCGGCGCGGGTGGTCAAGCAGTACGAACGCGGGGTGGTACTGCGACTGGGGCGGCTGGCGTCCGAGGTCCGCGAGCCCGGATTCACCATGATCGTTCCGGTCATCGACCGGATGCGCAAGGTCAACATGCAGATCGTCACGATGCCGGTCCCGGCCCAGGAGGGCATCACCCGCGACAACGTCACGGTGCGCGTCGATGCGGTGGTCTACTTCAAGGTCGTGGACGCCGCCGACGCGGTCATCCGGGTCGAGGACTACCGCTTCGCGGTCTCGCAGATGGCGCAGACCTCGCTGCGGTCGATCATCGGCAAGAGCGAGCTGGACGACCTGCTGTCGAACCGCGAGAAGCTCAACCAGGGCCTGGAGCTGATGATGGACAGCCCGGCCATCGGCTGGGGCGTGACCGTCGACCGGGTGGAGATCAAGGACGTCTCGCTGCCGGAGACGATGAAGCGGTCGATGGCCCGCCAGGCCGAGGCGACCCGCGACCGGCGCGCCCGGGTGATCAACGCCGACGCCGAGCTGCAGGCGTCGAAGAAGCTGGCCGAGGCCGCCGCGGCGATGTCCGACCAGCCCGCGGCGCTGCAACTGCGGCTGCTGCAGACCGTGGTGGCGGTCGCCGCCGAGAAGAACTCCACCCTCGTGCTGCCCTTCCCGGTCGAGCTGCTGCGCTTCCTGGAGCGCTCCGGGCTGCAGGCCCAGGCGCAGACCGAGGCGGCCGAGGCGGAGCGGGTGAGCGCCGAACGGCCGCCCGCCGCGGCGCCGCCCCGGACGTCCCCGCCCGCCGTCGAGCACGACGCGGAGAGTGACCTCCCGCCGGCGCTGGCGGACCTCCCGCCGGTGGAGGATCTCCCGTAGGGGCCTCGCGCGGCGCGGGGCCCGCTGCCCGGAGGCGGCGGCTCCCGCGGGGCCGGGGCGGGTGGCCTTTGAGTCCCGGTCCGATGTCCGCCAAAGCGCCGTATGTCCCCCTTGATGGGGGTACATGCGGCCTTTTCGGGGGCCCAGGGGGCGGTTCCCGGCCGGTGTTTTCCGGCCAGCTATAGTCCTCACACATTGCCGTCCGCCGGGTGTCCCGTGTGTCCGTTGATGTCCGCACGCGGAGCCGAGGTGCGCGGATGTCGGTGTGGCCTTCGTGTGACGAATTGGTGAACTCCCGCGGAGGAGACCGGAACTCGGTCTTGTGCGCGAGTGTGGCGGATGGGAATACTCGGCTCACCTTGGCATGGACGCGACTCCTCGGGGCGCTGTTTCCCGGGGCGGACCGGTGCCAGTCCCGACCCCCTCACTCTCCGGGCCCGGACAACTCCCCACGGTTTCCGGGTTCTTCCCCCACGGGAGGCTCTGACTTGAAGCACCGTCGCATACCCAACCGGCGCGTCGTCCTCGCGGGCGCGGGAGCGCTCGCCCTCGCCGCGACCGCCACCGTCACCCTCGCCAACGCCAACGCGTCCCAGGACCCCGCCCCCAAGCCGGCGCTCGCCAAGCTGACCTCCGCGGCGGCGACCACCCTCGCCTCCCAGCTCAAGACGGACACCGCCGGTGCCTTCTACGACGCCAAGGCCAAGAAGCTGGTGGTCAACGTCGTGAACGAGACGGCGGCCAAGGCCGTGCGGGCCAAGGGCGCGGAAGCCAGACTCGTCAAGCACACCTTCGCCCAGCTCGACTCGGCCCGGAAGACGCTGAAGTCGAAGGCGACCATCCCCGGCACCTCCTGGGGCATCGACCCGCAGAGCAACAAGGTCGTGGTGACCGCCGACCGCACGGTCAAGGGCGCCAAGCTGGACCGTCTCACGAAGGTCGCCGAGAGCCTCGGCGGCAAGGTCGAGGTCCGCCACAGCAAGGGGAAGTTCACCCCCTTCATCGGCGGCGGCGACGCGATCTATGGGAGCGGTGCCCGCTGCTCGCTCGGCTTCAACGTCGTCAAGGACGGCCAGCCGCACTTCCTGACGGCCGGCCACTGCGGCAACGACATCAAGAGCTGGTCCGACAAGCAGGGCGGCTCGGCGATCGCCACCACCGAGGACTCCAAGTTCCCCGGCGACGACTACTCGCTCGCCAAGTACTCCGGCGACACCGCGCACCCGAGCGAGGTCGACCTCTACAACGGCAGCACCCAGAAGATCACCAAGGCCGCGGAGGCCACCGTCGGTGAGAAGGTGCAGCGCAGCGGTAGCACCACCCAGGTGCACGACGGCACCGTCAAGGCGCTGAACGCCAGCGTCAACTACCAGGAGGGCACGGTCGAGGGTCTGATCCAGACCGACGTCTGCGCCGAGCCCGGCGACAGCGGCGGCGCGCTCTTCGACGGCGAGACCGCCCTCGGCCTCACCTCCGGCGGCAGCGGCGACTGCTCCAGCGGCGGCGAGACCTTCTTCCAGCCGGTCACCGAGGCCCTGGAGGCCTACGGCGCGGAGATCGGCTGACCCGCAGGCACACCCCGCACCGGCCCGGCGCACGGTGCCCGGTCCCGGACCCGCCCATGGTCCGGGACCCGGCACCGTCCCGCGGCGCTCAGCCGCCCGGGGCCGTGTCCCGGCCGTCGCCCGGCCCGAACGTGGCCAGGGCCTCCTCGGCCGAACACCGGGCCCGGACATAGGTATCCGCCCACGCGGCCGCCGACGGAGAGTCCGATTCCCGGGCGATCCGGGCGCAGGCCGCCTCGTGATCGAAGGCCGTATGCCGCAGTGTGACCGCTCCGCCGCCCGGCCCCAGCAGCGCCCAGTGCGCGCCCGGTCTGCCGTACGGCATGCCGACGCTCCCCGGATTGACCACCAGCCGTCCGTGGGTGAACCGGACGAACGGCATATGGGTGTGCCCGCAGACCACCGTCCGCACCGCATCGGGCACCCCCTCCAGAACCTCCGCCCAGCGCTCGGGCCGGGAGTCGACCAGCGCGATCTCGGTGTCGTCGCGCGGGGTGGCGTGACAGAACAGGACCGGCCCCAGCCCGGCCACCTCCAGCGTCGCGGTGGCGGGCAGCGACCCCAGGAAGTCCAGCTCCTCCGGGCCGAGCCGGCCGGCCGCCCAGGCGTCCATCGGGTCCCCGGGCACGGCCCCCGTCCGGGTGGCGGCCATCTCGCGGTCGGCGTTGCCGCTGATCCACACCGCCCGGTCGCCGAGGGCGCGCAGCCGCGCCAGGGTCTGGCGGGGGAGCGGCCCGGCGAGCAGATCGCCGGTCAGCACGATGCGGCCGGCGGCGCGGACGTCCGGTTCGTCGAGCACCGCCTCCAGCGCCGGCAGCACGGCATGGATGTCGGAGAGCACCGCGACGCCCGCGCCGGCGCTGGTGGGGGAAGCGTCCATGCGCCGAGCGTAAGGACCGCCGACGCCCCCTCGCACACGAAATCCCCGGGCACCGCCGTCCGGTGCCCGGGGATCTGAGCCGTGGTCCGGTCAGAAGTTGAAGACCGAGCCGAGACCGTCGGCCATCGCGCAGGAGTTGGCGAAGGTGTAGGAGTACGAGACCCGCTTGCCCTGCCACACGCCGTCGGCGGTGACCACGAAGGGGTTCCACTCCCGGGTGCACAGCCGGTCCGACGCGGCGGTGGTCACCGCGTTGAAGTCACCGGCCACCGTGCGCAGTTGGGCGCAGGCGGCTTTCGGGTCCGGGTGACTGCCGGTCGCTCCCGGCATACAGCTGAGCGTCACGGCGCGCTGCACCGTGGCGGTCGCGCGGCTGTCGCCCTGACCGGTCGTCAGCACCAGTGCCGTCGGGGCGTAGAGCCCGCCGGTCCGCGTGGGCTGCGCCGGTGCGGCGACGGCGTGCGCGGTGGTGGCGAGCGTGCCCATAACCAGCGCTGCGCCAAGCGCGACCGCCCCAGTGATGTACCGCATGACGAACACTCCCTTGCTCGAAGGTGCAGATACCGGACGGGAGTCTGGCCCAACTGCACCCCGAAAGCACCCCGATCTAGCAAGGAGCGATCGCTTTGAGTCGTTAGGTGAAAGCTCAGAGTAATGGCGCGAACCGGCCGGGGGTGGTGCGGGACGGCCGGGGGAGAGCTGTGCGCGGCCAGCGGGGATGACGCCCCCGGCATGCCCCGGGCAAAGGCCACTCGGCCACGGAACGACGGAATCCGGCCGCCGACCGGTCGTTCGGGCGGGTTTGGATCTCCGGCGATTGGCCGAAGAGGGGGGCCGGAGGGACCCTCCGTGCTGCCCCGGGCGCCGATGGCGGTAAGAACCGGCCGCCCGCCGGTCGCCTTACCGGGCCGGTGTGCCCGTCACGGCGTTCGCCCTCACCGCCTCCGGCCGGCCGCCGCCGCGCCGCCCTTTCCCTCGCCCCGCCGACCCGGATTTCCCTCGCTTTCCCGCTCGTTCTCCGGGTACGCCCCGCACGCCGCGTCCAGTTCCGGCAGCCCCGCCGTCAGCGCCCGCAGGGCCCGCACCGCCAGGGTGGCGGGCCCCCGCGGCCCGTCCGGCGCCGCGTCTCCCGCCGCCCACTCCTCCACCGCGACCCGCATCGCGGTGTTCGCGGCGGCCGCGGCCAGCCGCACCTGAAGCGGGCCCGCGCCGGTCAGCCGCGCCAGCACCGGCCGCAGCGCCTCCTCGGAGTCGTGGTGCACCCGGTGCCAGGCCGCGCGCAGCGCCGGCTCGCCCGGCGCCACCCGCAGCAGCCCGCGGGTCCAGCGCAGCGCCTCGGCGGCCGGCTCGTCGGCGGGCGTCAGTGACCGCCGGGCCGCCCGCTCCAGCACCTCGCGCACGGGAAGCGCCTCTGCTTCCGCCGGGGGCGTCGCCAGATCGTCGAGCCACTCCCGCACCCCGTTGGCGAGCAGTGGCACCACCGCCTCCTCCTTGGTGCGGAAGTAGCGGTAGAAGGTGCGCAGCGCGACCCCGGAGGCGCGGGCGATCTCGTCGGCGGTGACGGCGGCGCCGCGCTCCGCGAACAGGGCCGCCGCGGTGCGGGCGATCTCCAGCTGGGTCTCGGCCTTGCGCCGCTCGGTGAGCGAGGGGCGGGGCGGCGGGGCGGTGCGGGGCGCGGTCGGCATGGCGTCAGTCTACGGAGTGCCGTGACAGACCGGCATGACGGGCGAAAGTGGCACGATGTGCCATATGCGCGTTAGCGTGCTCGGGCACCTCGAGAACGGAGCTGGACCATGAACCGCTTTGACGGACGCCGCGCACTGATCACCGGAGCCGGCTCGGGCATCGGCCAGGCCACCGTCCACCGCGTCCTCGCCGAGGGCGGCCGGGTGGTGGCGGCGGACATCGACGCCACGGGGCTGGGCATCACCGCCGACCGCGCCGCCGCGGAGGGCACCGACGGCCGGCTGGAGACCGTGGTGCTGGACGTGGCCGACGAGGCCGCGGTCCGCGCGGGCGTCGCCACCGCGGTGGCCGGCCTCGGCGGCCTGGACGTCCTGGTCAACGCGGCCGGCATCCTGCGTGCCGCACACACCCACGAGACCGGCCTGGACCTCTTCAACCAGGTCCTCACGATCAATCTGACCGGCACCTTCCTGATGATCCGTGAGTCACTGCCCGCCCTCCTGGAGGGCGAGGCGCCCGTCGTGGTCAACTTCAGCTCCACATCGGCCTCGTTCGCGCACCCGTACATGTCGGCGTACGCGGCGAGCAAGGGCGGCATCCAGTCCATGACGCACGCCATCGCCAGCGAATACAGCAAGCAGGGACTGCGCGCGGTGTGCGTGGCACCGGGCTCCATCGCCAGCGGCATGACCAGCGGCCCGGTACCGGGACTGCCCGACGACGCCGACATGTCCCTGTTCACCAAGCTCTTCCCCGCCATAGGCGAGGGCTTCGCAGGCCCGGAGACGGTCGCCGGCGTCATCGCGATGCTCGCCTCACGGGACGGCGCGTTCATCACCGGCACGGAGATCCGGATCGATGGGGGGACGCATATGTGAGCAGGGGGCGGGGCCGGGCTTCTCTTGCGGGGATCACGGCTGGGGGAGGAGGGTGCTCGGGTGGGCGGCGGTGGTGTGGCTGACCGAGGACTTCGTCGTAGGTCTGCCCGAGCCGGTATCTGGCTTCCCGGACGGCGCCGACCGCGGAACCCCGCTTTCCCGTGTGCGCGGATGCCTGTTGTGAATCGCTTGCGGCTGCTATCGAGCGTCCCGCAGCCCGCGCATTCCTTCAGGTAGGACACCAGGTGCTCGCGCGAGTCGGTTTGAGGAGCTTCGCCTGTCCGCGTGGTCAGTGCGCGGTAGCGTCGCCGAGAGAACCCATCAGGGAAGGAACGGTCACCGGATGCCGCACAGGACTGATGTCGCCGACAGGCGCGGCCTGATCCTCGACTTCGCCGGGGTGCTTACCGCCAGCCCAGTTGATGTCCACCGCGCCTGGTGCGTGTCGGAAGGGCTGGCTCCGGGCGCGTGGCGCAGCACTCTCAACGATCACCCAGAGGGCCGGCGTCTGTACGCGGCTCTGGAGATCGGGGAGATCGGGCAGGCCGAGTGGAACGAGGGCACGGCCGCACTGTTGGGTGCACATGTGGACCCGGTGAATCTGATGGGGCGGGCCTGGGCCGGGGTGCCTGCGGCCCGGCGCATGGCCGCGCTCGCGCGTGCCGCGCGTGGCGCCGGTCACCGTCTCGCCCTGCTGTCCAACAGCTTCGGCCTCGAGCCGTTCAATCCGTACGAACACGTCGGCATCTGGGATCTGTTCGACGTCCATATCGTCTCCGAGCTGGTCGGGATGGCCAAGCCTGACCCGGCCATCTACGAGCTCGCCCTGGAACGGATCGGGCTGTCCGCCGAGCGGTGCGTGTTCGTGGACGATCACGCGGTGAACCTTCCGCCGGCGGAAGGTTTGGGCATCTCCACGGTCCATGTCACGGACGAGGACGCGGCCGTGACCGAGCTGGAGGCCTTCCTCGGTGTCACGGCGGTGCTCGCCGCGTGAGTCCAACTGCAGCCTGAGTAAAGGCTGTCAGCCCCGGCGCTCCTGCCAGTGCTGTCCGTGTGGGGCCCCTCACGCGGAGGTTCTGGGGCATGCAGTGGTCGGAGTACACCAACTCTGAGCGCTCGACGCCTGCTCGTCGTAACGGTTGAGGGCCGTGACCAGGGCACGCACCGCGGGGTGGGAAGCCCGGTTGGCGGGGCAGGTCAGGCGGGGCTCTTGTCCTTCCCGCGGGAGACCGAAAGGACCAGTGTGAGCAGGGTCCCGCCCGCTGCCCAGGCCGACAGGACCAGGAGTGGGCCGGTGAGGGCGTTGCCGTGGAAGTAGGCGAGGGAGCGGGCTGCCCAGGTGCCCGCGCCTGGGGGGAGGGCCGGGCCGATGGCGTGCCAGAACGGGGGGAGCAGTGGGTAGGGGTAGGCGCCGCCTGCGCTCGGGTTGCCGAGGATGACGATCAGCAGGATCGCCAGGCCGATGCCGAGGATGCCCAGCAGGGCCTGGCAGGCCAGCGTGGTGGCGCCCACCGCGAAGACGGTCAGGGCGCCCAGGCCCCACAGTCCGAGGAAGGTGCCGGGCAGTGCGCCGAGGACCGGCCCGACGATGATCGTCCCGGCCAGCCCGGCGGCGAGCGCGTACACCGCGAGCGCGGCCAGCCGGATGACCGCCCGGTGCCCGTTCGAGGGGCGTGCCCCGGCGCTGATCGCGAGGATCGCGGCGCACAGGTAGCCGCCCACGCACCAGCCGACGACGAGGTAGAAGGACGACAGGCTGCGGCCGTCGCCCGGGGCGGCGGGGAGCACGTCGACCGTGCGCACGGTGCGGTGCCCGGCCTTCTCGGCGGCGCGGACGACCTGTTCGACCGCCTGGGAGAGGGAGGCGCCGCCGCCACTGGCGACCAGCAGCCGGTCGGTGTTCCCCCGCGGGTCGACGATCAGCGCGCCGTCGAGGGTCCGGTCCGCGATCCGCTGCCGGGCGGCCCGTTCGGAGGGCGCCGGGCGCGCGTCCAGGGGAGAGCCGGGCAGCCGGTCCAGCTTGGCCACCAGCTGCGCCCTGGTCTGCGCGGGGGCGACGACGCCGAGGGGCATATCGGTCGGCGCGGGGTGGTGGAAGGCGCCGGTGTACGACGTGATGAACGCGATCATCAGGCCCAGGACGCCGAGCACCAGCAGCGCGGCGTGGGGCGTCACCGCGCTCTTCACCTCCCCGAGGAAGGTGGTGCGGGTGCCGTCGTCCGTCGTGGCCATGCCTCGCTCCTCGCCACACGTCGGCGGCCGGTTCGGTGCTTTGGTGCCCTTATCTTCCGGTTGGCGGCAGAGGTCCGCAGATCGGTGGGGCTGATCGGCGGACCGGTGGGCGGCCGCCCGTACGTCTTCGTACGAATGTTCGATGAGCGGGTTATGGTGGAGAGGAGGAACGGGGGACGCAAGGTCAGCCGGGGGCGGGTGAGGTGCAGGAGGTGCGGATGCCCGGGTTCACGCATCTGCACACCGCTTCGGGGTTCTCCCTGCGCTACGGCGCCTCCCACCCGGAGCGGCTCGCCGAGCGGGCCGCCGAGCGGGGGATGGACGCCCTCGCCCTGACCGACCGGGACGGGCTCTCCGGGACCGTACGGTTCGCCAAGGCCGCGGCCGAGGCCGGTATCCGTCCGCTGTTCGGCAGCGAACTCGCCGTGGCGGAGCGGGAGGCGGCGCCCACGCCCACCGCGCGCCGCCGCACCCCGGTGCGCGGCGGCGCCTTCCTCGACGAGTCCGCCGCCCGCGCCGTCTTCCTGGCCCGCGACGGGGCGGCCGGCTGGGCCGCCCTGTGCCGGCTGGTCTCGGCCGCCCACGCCGGGCAGGGTGAGCAGCCCGTCCTCCCGTGGAGCGCCCTGGAATCCGTCACGGACGGACTGACCGTGCTGCTCGGACCGGACTCCGAGGTCGGCCGGGCGCTGGCCGCCGGCCGCCCGGACCGCGCCGCCCGGCTGATCGCCCCCTGGCGCGAGCTGTACGGCGAGGCGCTGCGCCTGGAGGTCGTCGACCACGGCCGGTCCGGCAGCGGACCCGGCTCCCCGCGGCTGGCCGCCCGCACCCTCGGCTTCGCCGTCGACCAGGGCCTCCGCGCCGTCCTGACCAACGCGGTCCGCTACGCCGACCCCGGCCAGGGCCCGGTCGCCGACGTCCTGGACTCCGCCCGCCGGCTGGTGCCGGTGGACCGGCGCCGGCCCGAGGCCTGGGACAGCGGGGAGCGCTGGCTCAAGGACGGCGCCACGATGCGCCACACCGCCGAGCGGATCGCCGAGGCGGCCGGCTTCCGGCGCGACCTGGCGCACCGGCTGCTCGCCATGACCGAGGAGGCCGCCGGGGAGTGCCTGGTCGACCCGCAGGACGACATCGGGCTGGGCCGGGTCCACTTCCCCGAGCCGCGGCTGGTCGGTGCGGGCCACCGCACCGCCGCCCGGGTGCTGCGCTCGCGCTGCGCCGCCGGCATGGTGCTGCGCGGCCACGACCACGACCGCGCACGCTGGGCGCGGCTGCACGACGAACTGCGCACGATCGAACGGCTCGGCTTCCCCTCGTACTTCCTGACGGTCGCTCAGGTCGTGGACGACATACGGAAGATGGGCATCCGGGTCGCGGCCCGCGGGTCCGGTGCCGGGTCCTTGGTCAACCACCTCCTGGGCATCGCGCACGCCGATCCGGTCGAGCACGGGCTGCTGATGGAGCGGTTCCTTTCCGAGCGGCGGGCGGCGCTGCCGGACATCGACATCGACGTCGAGTCCGCCCGCCGGCTGGAGGTCTACCGCGCGATCTTCGACCGGTTCGGCGCGGAGCGGGTCGCCACCGTCTCGATGCCCGAGACCTATCGCGTACGGCACGCCGTACGGGACGTGGGTGCGGCCCTGGGCATGGACCCGGCGCGGGTGGACCGGCTGGCCAAGGCCTTCCCGCACATCCGCGCCCGCGACGCGCGGGCGGCGCTGGCCGAGCTGCCGGAGCTGCGCGGGGTGCGGGAGGCCGGCGGCGAGCAACTGTGGCCGCTGGTCGAGGCGCTGGACGCGCTGCCGCGCGGGATCGCGATGCACCCGTGCGGGGTGCTGCTGTCGGACGTCACGCTGCTGGACCGTACGCCGGTCGTGCCCACCAGCGCCGAAGTCCCCCATAGCCTTAAGGGCATGGGAGGTGCCCCCATCGCCATGTCCCAGTTCGACAAGGAGGATGTGGAGGACCTGGGGCTGCTCAAGCTCGATGTGCTGGGCGTGCGGATGCAGTCCGCGATGGCGCACGCGGTCGCCGAGATCGGCCGGGCCACCGGGCGGCGGATCGACCTCGACGACCCCGCGCAGGTGCCCCCCGGCGACCCCGCCACCTACGACCTGATCCGCTCGACCGAGACGCTCGGCTGCTTCCAGATCGAGTCGCCGGGCCAGCGCGACCTGGTCGGCAGGCTGCAGCCGGCCACCTTCCACGACCTGGTCGTCGACATCTCCCTCTTCCGGCCGGGTCCGGTCGCCGCCGACATGGTGCGGCCCTTCATCGAGGCCCGGCACGGCCGCACGGCGGTCCGCTATCCGCACCCCGACCTGGAGGAGCCGCTGCGCGAGACCTACGGGGTGGTGGTGTTCCACGAGCAGATCATCGAGCTGCTGCGGATCATCACGGGCTGTGCACGGGACGAGGCCGACGAGAAGCGGCGGGCGCTGTCCCGTCCGGAGCTGCAGGGCCGGGTGCGCGCCTGGTTCGCGCAGTGCGCCGAGCGGCGCGGGTACGCACCCGACGTGATCGCGCGCACCTGGGAGATCGTCGAGGCCTTCGGCTCGTACGGCTTCTGCAAGGCGCACGCGGTGGCCTTCGCGGTGCCCACGTACCAGTCCGCCTGGCTCAAGGCGCACCACCCCGCGGCCTTCTACGCCGGGCTGCTCACCCACGACCCGGGGATGTACCCGAAGCGGCTGCTGCTCGCGGACGCACGGCGGCGCGGGGTGCCGGTGCTGCCGCTGGATGTGAACCGGTCGGCGGTCGCTCATCGAATCGAACTGGTGTCCGGTGGGGCTTCCCGTGGCGACGGCCCGGGGGACTCCGCGGTCTGGGGGCTGCGGCTCGCGCTCTGCGATGTGCACGGGATGAGCGAGGCCGAGGCGCGGCGGATCGAGGCCGGGCAGCCCTACCGCTCGCTGCAGGACCTGTGGCAGCGGGCCAGGCCGGGCCGCCCGGTGGCCGAACGCCTCGCCCGGGTGGGCGCGTTGGACGCCTTCGGAGCGAACCGCCGGGACCTGCTGCTGTACGTCGCCGAGCTGCACCACCAGGGACGGCGGGCGCCCGGCGGCCAGCTGACGCTGCCCGGCCGGACCCTCGACGGGGCGGAGGCGGAGCCGGTCGACGCGGTCGAGCCGGCCGGGCTGCCCGACCTCGGCGACATCGAACGGCTCAGCGCCGAACTGGGCGTCCTCGGCATGGACACCTCCCGCCATCTGATGGCCGACCACCGGGAGTTCCTCGCCGAGCTGGGCGCGCTGCCGGCCCGGCTGCTGCGCGACGCCCGGCACGGTGAGACGGTGCTGGTCGCCGGGGCCAAGGCGGCCACCCAGACACCGCCGATCCGCTCCGGCCGCCGGGTCATCTTCACCACCCTGGACGACAGCACGGGGCTGGTCGACTGCGCCTTCTTCGACGACAGTCACGCGGCCTGTGCGCACACGGTCTTCCACTCCTGGCTGCTGCTGGTGCGCGGCACGGTCCAGCGGCGCGGCCCGCGCAGCCTCAGCGTGGTCGGTGCCGCCGCCTGGAACCTCGCCGAGCTGGCCGAACTGCGCCGCGAGGGCGGGCTGGAGGCGGTCGCCGCCCGGCTCGCGGCGGAGCCGGACACGGGGGGCACCCCGGAGCCGGAGACGGATGCGGCGGGGCCGGGCCGGGGGCCGGGCAAGGAGCCCGGTGCCGACCGGGAGCCCGAACCGGCCGCCGCCCCGGGCCGCACCATCCGGCTGGAGACCGGCTACGAGATGCACCCGTGGGCCGACCTCCAGCCGCCCGGCGAACGCGCCGCCACCGGCCGGAAGCTGTGGCACTCCAGCCCGGGGAGCGCGGGATGACCCCCGCGCCGCGGCCCCCCGCCGCACCGCCGGACGCCTCCGGCGCCCCGCGGCGGCCGGGCCTGCTCCACGTACGGTTCCGGACCGCCGACGGCACCCCCGTGAGCGCCGGGTGCTTCGAGCAACTGCTGGGTCTGCTGGGGAGGTTCACCCCGGTGGTCGAGGCGCTGCCGCCGGACGCCGCACTGGCGGACGTCCGCGGTGCGCTGCGCTACTTCGACCGGGACGCGGCGGGCCTCGCCGAGCTGGTGCGGCTGCGCGCCCTGGCCTGGTACGGCGTGCGGTGCACGATCGGGATCGGTGCCAACCCGCTGCTCGCCCGGATGGCGGCGCAGGGGGCGGCGCCCGGGGAGATCCGGGCCGTCCCCGACGACACCGGCACCGTCGCCGCCTTCCTCGACCGCCGGCCGGTCTCGGCGCTGCACGGCGTCGGTCCGGCGACCGCGCGCGCCCTGAGCGCCTACGGGCTCGACAGCATCGGCCGGATCGCCGCCGCACCGCCCGCGACGCTCCAGCGCATCCTCGGCGCCCGGACGGGCCGGATCGTGTACGAGCGGGCCCGCGGTATCGACCCGACGCCGGTGACACCCAACGCGGCGGCCCGCTCGATGGGCGCCGAACACCGCTTCGCCCACGACGAGCTGGACCCGGCCCGGCGCCGCCGGGCGCTGCTCTCGCTCGCCGACGGCCTGGGGGCCCGGATGCGCGGGAGCGGGCAGGTGGCCCGCGCGCTCACCCTCACCGTCCGTTACGCCGACCGCTCCACCACGACCCGCACCCGGCGCCTGGACGGGCCGACCGCGCACGGGCCCGCGCTGACCGAGGCGGCCTACGCGCTGCATGCCGCGCTCGGGCTGCAGCGGGCGCGGGTACGGTCCGTGGCGCTGCGCGCGGAGGATCTGTGCCGCGCCGAACGCGCCGCGCGGCAGCTGACCTTCGACCCGTCCGACGACAAGGCGCACCGCATCGAGGTCGCCGTCGACCGGGCCAGGGCGCGCTTCGGGCCCGCGAGCGTACGGCCCGCTGCGGCCCTCGGCCGGACCACCCGCACCTCACCGCACCCGGGCGCGAAGCCCTCCGGTCCCGGGGGCCCCGGGCCTCAGCCGTAGAGCCGCTCCGCGTACCGGGGGCCGTAGTGCTGCTCCAGCTCCTCCAGGGGTACGTCCTGGGCCTCCAGGCCCTTGACGATCCGGGCCCGTGAGGGCAGCGCGTCCGGCTGCCAGGTCTCCGGCTTCCACAGTTCCGAGCGCAGGAACGCCTTGGAGCAGTGGTAGAAGACCTCCTCGACCTCCACCAGGAGCGCCAGCCGCGGGCGATGGTTCCTGACGATCAGCTCGTCGAAGAACGGGGCGTCGCGCAGCAGCCGGGCGCGGCCGTTGATGCGCAGGGTGTCACCGCGCCCCGGGAGGAGGTAGTTCAGCCCGACCTGCGGATTGGCGAGGACGTTCATCCAGCCGTCCACGCGCTTGTTGCCGGGGCGGTCCGGGATCACGAGGGTGGTGTCGTCCAGGACGTGGGTGAAGCCCGCGGGGTCGCCCTTGGGGGAGGCGTCGCACCGGCCCTGCGCGTCCGCGGTGGCTATCACGCAGAACGGCGACTGGGCCAGCCACTGGCGGTCGAGGTCGTGCAGCCGGTGGCGGGTCTTGTGCGCCGCGTGGGCGCTGGGCTCACCGAGCAGCTCGCGCAGCTCCGCCGGCGACTCGATCTCCACGACCCCGGTCAGGTCCGCCGTTCCGGCCGTCTCCATCGGTGTTCCCCCTCATGTCGCGTGCCTGGTCGGGCAGTTGACGACTCTACGGGACGGCACTGACAGTCGCCCCGGCCGCGACGGACGGGGCGTCATGCAGGCACAGAAACCGCGCGTCGCACCCCGGGCGTCCGGTGAGGGTTGTGTGGTGCTTCCTTCACCGTCACACCGCTGGTCCACCGTGCTTACCCAGCCGTAACTTACCTGTCAGTCAACTGCGTTGGCCCTTGCGATCCGGATCGCGTGAACGGCTCACCGAGCACTTCGGAGTCCCCTCACCCCGCAAGGAGCATCGTATGAAGCTGCGCTGGTCAAGAACGCTCACCCTGCTGCCCGCCCTCGCCCTGGCATTCGGCGTCACCACCGTCCCCGCTGCCGCCGCCCGCCTGTCCTCCGCCACCCCACAGGCCGGAGAGGCGGCGCAGCGCACCGCCGTCAGCAGCGGCTGGAACAACTACTCCTGCAAGCCCTCCGCCGCCCACCCGCGGCCGGTGATCCTGGTGCACGGCACCCTCGGCAACTCCGTCGACAACTGGCTCGGCCTCGCGCCCTACCTGGTGGCCCGCGGCTACTGCGTCTTCTCCCTGGACTACGGCCAGCTGCCCGGCGTCCCGTTCTTCCACGGGCTGGGCGCGGTCGACGCGTCCGCCGGGCAGCTCGCCGCGTACGTCGACCGGGTGCTGGCCGCCACCGGCACCGGGAAGGCCGATCTGGTCGGCCACTCACAGGGCGGCATGATGGCGCGGGTGTACCTGAAGTTCCACGGCGGCGCGGGCAAGGTCAACACGCTGGTCGGGCTGGCCCCCGACAACCACGGCACCGATCTCAACGGTCTGACCCGTCTGCTCGACCACTTCCCCGGCGCCAAGAAGTACCTCCACGAGCTGACCCCCGGGCTGGCCGACCAGATCGCCGGCTCCGAGGTCCTCAACCGCCTCAACGAGGGCGGAGACACCCTCCCCGGAGTGCACTACACGGTGATCGCGACCAAGTACGACGAGGTCGTCACGCCCTACCGGAGCGCGTTCCTCGACGGCCCCGGCGTCCGCAACGTGGTGGTCCAGGACCTGTGCGCGCTCGACCTCTCCGAGCACGTGGCCATCGGTCTCGTCGACCGCATCGCCTTCCACGAGACGGCCAACGCCCTCGACCCGGCCCACGCCACCCCGACCACCTGCGTGTCGAACTGACCGGAGGCCGGCCCGGCCCGCCGCTTCTGCGGGGCCGGGCCACGCTCCGTACGGGGGGTGCCGGTCAGTCGATGGCCAGCAGGGCGTCGGTGCACCGCTCCGCCAGGTCCTCGGCGTGCGGGGGCAGCGGTGTGCCGCCGCGCAGATGGCGGCGCACCAGCGACAGCGGGAGGTCGACGGCGGCGAGCGTCACCCGGTCGAAGCCCTCCCTGCCGTGCAGCCCCAGCGCCCCCGCGAGCGCCGCCAGGGCGGCCCGTACCCGCATGTTCCCCTCTTCCGCGCGCACCAGATGCGCGTCGGACCAGTCGTCCCGCCCGAACTCCCGGGCCCCGTACAGCAGCAGCGCCGCCTCGGCGGGGTGCGCACGGCTCCACGCCACGACGTGCCGGGCGGCGGCCCGGCCCCCGGCGCGCGGGTCGTCCGAGGATTCGAGGGCCTCGAAGTAGCCCGCCTGGAAGCCCTCGACGGTGCGCAGCCACACCTCGGCGAGCAGCGCCGTGCGGCCGGGGAAACGGTGGTAGAGCGAGCCGCTGGGCGCGCCGACGGCGGCCGCCACCGCCGACATGGTGACACCCGAGGGCCCGGACTCGGCCGCCAGCCGTACGGCGGCGTCGAGGAGCTGCGCGGTGTCGAACCGGGATGGCCTGGCCATGTTCTGGAGGTTACTCTCCACTATATTGGAGAGGCGCCTCTAGAATGGGGCGCGGACGGCCGTGGAAGGGCGCGAGGGGCTGCGACGTGCGTGAACGGGCCGGTACGGGCACCGTGCCCGGACCGCCCGCCGGAGCCGGCACGTCCGGACACCGTGCCGTCTCACCGGGTGACGCGGCGCAGCGTCAGGAAGCCGACGGCCGCGCAGGCGAGCCCCGCGGGGATCAGCAGCAGCCGTCCGGAGAAGGCCAGCACGGCCGCCGTCAGCAGGGCGCTCAGGCACCCGCCGCACCACAGGGGAGTGCGGCGGGGCAGCAGCACCAGCGCGGCGGCCAGGCCGGCGAGGGTCACCGCCGCCAGACAGGTGGCGGTGGCCCTCATCAGGAGGTCCAGGTCGGCGCCGCCGAGGCCCGCCGCCGCGCCCACGAGCCCGGCCGCCCCGCCGAGCACCGCCAGCGACCGCCGCGGCACCTCACCCGGCGCCCCGCCCTTGGCCAGCCCGCGCGGCGCCGCCCCGTCCCGGGCGAGCGCCGCACCCAGCCGGGAGGCCCCGGCCAGGTACGAGTTGACCGCGCCGAAGGTCAGGAAGAGCGCCGCCACGGCGGCCACCGGCCGTGCGGCGCCGCCCACACTCCGGAGGAGCAGCTCGGTCAGCGGGGTGTCGGTACGGGCCGCGGCCGGCCCCAGCACACCGATCGTGGTCACCGCGAGCCCCAGGTAGAGCACGGTGATGACGGCGAGCGTACGGCGGGTCACCCGCGGCAGGTCCCGCCCGGGGTCGGCGAACTCGCCCGACAGATGGCTGGCCGCCTCCCAGCCGGCGAACGCGAAGAACAGCACCCCGGCAGCCGACCCGACCGAGGTCCAGCCGCCGGGCAGGAACGGGGTGAAGTGGGCGGCGGACACCTGCGGGGCGGCGGCCAGCACCGTGCCCAGCAGCACCACCGCCAGCAGCCCGCCGAGCAGCAGCTGCACCCGGCCCGACATCCGTAGGCCCACCGCGTTGGAGACCAGCGCCACCGCCACCACCGCACCGGCCACGACGACCGCGCCCGTACCGCCCCAACCGGCCGCGCCGGCCACGTACTTCCCGCCGATCCAGGCCGCCGAGACCACCCCGATCGGCACCGCCCCGTAGAACCACCACCCCACCACGGCCGCCGCCCGCGGCCCGACCGCCCGGTGCACATAGGTGGCCACGCCACCGCCGTCGGGGAACCGTGCGCCGAGCGCCGCGAACGAGGCGGCCACCGGTACGCACAGGGCGAGCAGGACCACCCAGGCCAGCACCGAGGCGGGGCCGGCCGCCGCGGCGGCCAGGGACGGCAGGGTCAGGACGCCGGGGCCGAGGACGGCACCGGCGCACAGCGCGGTACCGCTGCCGACGCCCAGCCGCCGTACATCCGGTCGTCCGGATGCAGGAAGCAATGTCTGTTGTACGGTCACAGTCGCCGAACGTAACCGTTGGATTGATCAAAAAGAGTTCTCGCCGAACATAATTCGGCAGCTGCGGCACCATGGGGGTCATGGACGACATTGATTCGGCGATTGTCCGCGAACTCCAGCGCGATGCACGGCAGACCAACCGCGACCTGGCCCGCCGGCTGGACATCGCGCCCTCCACCTGTCTGGAGCGGGTCCGCGCCCTGCGTGCCCGGGGAGTGATCACCGGCTATCGCGCGACCGTGGACCTGCGCGCCCTCAACCGGCCGGTCCAGGCACTGCTCACGGTCCGCATCCGCCCGATGAACCGCGAGGTCATCGAGCGCTTCAAGGCCTTCCTGACGTCCCTGCCCGAGGTGCTGAACGTCTATGTCGTCGCGGGCGGCGACGACTTCCTCGTCCATGTCGCCGTCCCCGACGTCGACCGGCTGCACGCGCTGCTGATGGACCAGGTGTTCAAGCGCCGGGAGGTCGTCGACTGCCGCAGCTCGGTCATCTACCAGCACGTCGCCAATGACATCATCGAGGCGCTGCCGCCGAACGGCTCGTGACAGGGCGACGCCGCCCCCGACGTGACGAAGGGGATGGCGCCGCCTCCCGGCCGCGGCCGGGTGCCGGACTCAGCCGCGGTGCCGGGCGGCCCGGCGGCGGGTGGTGGCGAACACGACCCCGGCGCCCAGGGCGAGCACCGCGGCGCCGCTGACGGCGAGCGGGGCGGTGGAGCTGTCGTTACCGGTCTCCGCCAGCCGCTGACCGTCGACCGGCTCGGAACTGCCGTTGGCGTGCGGGGCGTTGGCCGCCGCCGCGTCCGCGTGGGCCGGTGCGCCGGCGGACTTCGGCCGGGCGCCGTTCTTGTGGTGCGTGGTGCCGCAGTCGTCGTCGTGGTGACCCGTGCCCACGGTCGACTTGGACGCGCCGTCCTCGATCTGGGATTTGCTCGGCGCGGAGGCGGTCGGCGCGGGCGCCGTCTCGGACTTGGCGGTGGTGCCGCCGGCCTGCTTGCCGAAGACGACGTCGGAGCAGGTGTAGAAGGCCTCGGGGCTGTCCGACCGCTGCCAGATGCTGTAGATCAGGTGGCGCCCGGACCGCGCCGGCACCTTGCCGTCGAAGACGTAGTCCCCGTTGACCATCTTCGGGTCGCTGACCTTCGCGAACGGCTTCGACTCCAGGTCGGACCACTTCAGCGGCTTCTTCGGGTCGTAGCCGTCCTTGGTGAGGTACAGCTCGAAGTAACCCGCGTGCGGCGCGGTGCCCTTGTAGCGGAAGGTGTGGTTGCCCGCCTTCATCGGGGACGACGGCCAGTCGGCGCGGGGCAGGTCCAGGCCCTTGAACTCGGGGCTGTTGGCGCTGCACAGCTTGCCGTCCGGGATACGGGTCCGGGACTGGCCGCCCGCGTTGCCGTCCCGTACGCCGTTCCAGTCGTAGAACGCCTGGGCCCCGCCGGCCTGCACGGCGGCCTTGCACGCCGCGGACTCCGGACTCTCGGGGCCCTCCGCGTAGCAGGCCGACACCCGGCTGACCGGGTCCGTCATCGAGCCGTGTGCGGCGGCCGGGCCCGCGGTGAGCACGGTGAGCGCGAGCGGGGCGATACCGGCCAGGGCGATTCCGGTGGCCTTGCGACGAGCGGTCATGGTGGGGGTCTCCTTCATCAGGTGCATCGAGCGGGGGTGGCGGGGGAGCGGTGGGGGGTCGGGACACAGCACGCCGGCGCCGCCCCCGGTGACCGGCGCCGGCGGTCTGCGACCCGCCTTACGAGAAGCACGCTAGCCGCGCTGAACAGCGGTTTTGGCGGCTGAAGGGCGATCCTGAAGATCCTTATGGTCGCTTTAAGGAGCCGCTAAGCGCGCCCTCATACAGGCGGGGAGGAAACGGGCATCGCCGGGTGGTGAGCGGTTCCCGTACCGGTGGCCGGCGTGGTCCGGCGGAGTCGGTGCCGCTGCCGGATGCGGCTCTCGGGCCGTGCGGGCAGCGGGAGTTGTGCGCGGCGGCAGGAGCCGTCAGCGGTCTTCGGTGCCGGTGGTGTCGGCCGGGCCGCCGAGGTCGTCGAGGCTGTCCAGGAGCGCGCCCACGTCGTGTGCCGGTACGGCTCCGGGTACCGACCGCAGCGGCTGCTCGGCCCAGATGATCTTTCCCTGGGGGGTGTAGCGGGTGCCCCAGCGCTCGGCGTACCGGGCGATGAGGAACAGGCCCCGGCCGCCCTCGTCGGTGGTCCGCGCATGGCGGAGGTGCGGTGAGGTGCTGCTGCTGTCCGACACCTCGCAGATCAGGGCCCGCGCCCGGATCATCCGCAGGCCGATCGGCCCGGCGGCGTGCCGGATGGCGTTGGTGACCAGTTCGCTGACGATCAGCTCGGTGGGGAAGACGAGGTCCTCCAGGCCCCACTCCGCGAGCCGGGCGGCGGCGGACCGGCGGGCCTGCCCGACCGCGGACGGATCGGCGGGGATCTCCCAGGTCGCCAGCTGGGCCGGGGCCAGCGCCCGGGTGCGTGCCAGCAGCAACGCCACGTCGTCGACCGGCCGTCCGCCCGGCAGACCGCCGATCACCGTGTCGCAGAGGTCCTCCAGCGGGGCCTGCGGATCGGCCAGGGCGCTGCGCAGCCGGGCGATGCCCCCGTCGAGGTCGAGCGCCTTCCCCAGCAGCAGACCGTTGGTGTAGAGGGCCAGCAGACTGCCCTCCGGCAGCGGCAGTTCGACGGATTCGAAGGGCATCCCGCCCAGCCCCAGCGGCGGTCCGGTCGGCAGCTCCAGCAGCCGCCCGTCGCCCCCGGGGGTGATGAGCAGCGGTGCGGGGTGGCCGGCGCGGGCCAGCGTGCAGCGGCAGCCGACCGGGTCGTAGACCGCGTAGAGGCAGGTGGCCCCGAGGACCCCGTCGTCGGCGTTCGCGTCGTGGGCGACCCGGTTGAGCATGTCGTCCAGGTGTGCCAGCACCTCCTCCGGGGACAGGTCCAGGTCGGCGAGCGCCTGCACCGCGGCCCGCAGCCGCCCCATGGTGGCCGCGGCATGCACCCCGTGGCCGACGACGTCGCCGACCACCAGCGCGACCCGGGCACCGGACAGCGGGATCACGTCGAACCAGTCCCCGCCGACGCCGCTGAGCGAGTCGGCCGGCAGATAGCGGTAGGCCGCCTCCACCGCGCACTGCTCGGGCAGGTCGTGCGGCAGCAGGCTGTGCTGGAGGGTGAGGGCCGTGGTGTGCTCGCGGGTGTACCGGCGGGCGTTGTCGATGGACATCGCGGCGCGGGTGACGAACTCCTCGGCGAGCACCAGGTCGTCGGGCTGGAACGGCCCGATGTGCTGCCGGCGGGCGAAGGTGGCCGCCCCCAGGAAGACACCGCGCGCCCGGAGCGGCACCACCATCAGCGAGTGGAAACCCAGCTCCCGCAGGTGCGCCGCCCGGACCGGGTCGTCGGCCGCCCGGTCGCCGGCGGCCGGGTCCAGCGTCTGGAAGAGCGCGGAATCGCCCGCGACGAGCCCCGGCACGACGGGTCCCGACGCGGGGTAGACGGCCGCCTCCCCGATCGTGACCACCGCCTCGGGGCAGCCCTCGCGCACCGACTGCTGTCCCGCACGGCGCATGGCCAGCAGATCCGCGGCGCCGACCGGGTCGGGCGCCGGCTCCTCCCCGGAGAGCAGCGCGTCGAGCAGGTCGACGGTGACGAAGTCGGCGAGCCCCGGAACCGCCGAGTCGGCGAGCTCCTGGGCGGTCCGCCAGACGTCCAGGGAGCTGCCGATGCGCTCACCGGCCCGGTTCAGCAGCGCCATCCGCTGCCGCGACCGGTAACTCTCCGTGACATCGAGGACCATGTAGCAGACGCCCAGCACCTGCCCGGCCTCGTCCTCCAGGCGGAAGAACGAGGTGGAGTAGGCGTGCTCGCGCTGCGGATCGGACTGCGGGCGCCCGAGGTACTCGTAGCCGACCGAGGGGGTGCCGGTGCTCAGCACCTTGCGCATCTCCGCCTCGATGGCCTCCACGGCGAGGCCCGGCTGGACTTCCCCCAGGCGCTTGCCGAGGCGCTGCTCGCGGCTGGTGCCGCCCATCTCCTCCAAGGCGTTGTTCAGCCACACGAACTGCAGATCGGGGTTCACCATGGCCACGCCGATCGGCGACATGCCCAAGATGCCCTCCAGGAACGAGCGGCTCGCTCCTGACCAGGGCGTCTGCGTCATCTCGGCGGCGAGGACGAGGCGCGTGGAGTGCTCCTCGGCGACCATCAGCGGCAGTATCCGGAACTCCAGGTCGAGCCGGTGGCCGTCCTTGTGCCGTACGGCCTCCAGACCGCTCCAGCCCTCCGCCGCCGCCAGCCGGGACTCCCACCTGGCGTTCTGCTGCGCCCCGGGGGCCAGCCCCGCGAACAGCTCCGCCAGGGGCCTGCCGACGGCCTCCGAGACCCCATAGCCGAGCAGCCGCTCTGCCCCCCTCGTCCAGCCCCGGGCCACCCCCGCGCGATCGGCCATCACCACGGCCGTCCGCGTGAAGTCGAAGACGCCGTCCCCGGAGAGACGACTGCTCTGGGAGGCACACATATGACCGGTCCAATGCCGGTCCCACCGTGCGACGGGCGCTCTCTCACGGCGCCGCGGCCGCACACGACCGGCCTCTCCACGGTAACCCCTCACCCTGGCCGGGCGCTCTCCCCGACGCCCGCCACCGGCCCGCCCGGCTGACCCGGAACCGGCGTCCGTCACCCGTGTCCGCCGCCGTTGTCAGTGGGTGCTGCCACCATCGGCACATGAGCACCGACACCCCCGCCGACCCGTCCCGTCAGCTCCCTGCCGCACCGCTCAACCCACCTGCCGCCGAGGAGGAATCACCGCTGCCGACCGCCGACGCCGCCTACTGGGAGGCGGCCGCCGCCTCCTTCGACGACGAGCCCGACCACGGCCTGCGCGACCCCGCCGTCCGTGCCGCCTGGGCCGCCCGGCTGCGCTCCTGGCTGCCGTCCCGCCCCGCCGCCGTCCTCGACCTCGGCTGCGGCACGGGAAGCCTGTCCCTGCTCGCCGCCGAGCAGGGCCATCACGTCCTGGGCGTCGACCGCTCCCCGGCCATGACCGCACGGGCGCGCACCAAGCTGGCGGACCATGACGCCGCCTTCGTCACCGGCGACGCGGCCGAACCACCGGTGGGGGAGCGGCGGTTCGATGTCGTCCTGGTACGCCACGTCCTGTGGGCCCTCCCCGACCCCGCGGCCGCGCTGCGCCACTGGACCGGCCTGCTCACCCCCGGTGGCCGGCTGGTACTGGTGGAGGGCCGCTGGGGCGAGGCCGCCCCGATCGGCATCCCGGCCACCGAACTCACCGCCCTCGTCGAGCCGTTGGCGGCGCGTACCCACCTGGAGAGCCTGACGCACGACCCGGCACTCTGGGGCAAGGAGGTGACCGACGAACGCTATGTGCTGACAGCCGACCTCCCCCGTAGGCCGGTACCGGCTCAACGGACGGCTGGCTGAACGTGGCCTCGCGGCACGCTGGGGACGGCGACGCCCGGCCCGGCGTGCCGTCGCCGATCGCGAGGCCGCCGGAAGCAGGGCGACCGAAAAGTGTTTGCGGCCGGATGCCGCCACCGGATAGACGTGGCCGCTGGACCCCCGCCACCAGGGCGGCGGGGCCATGACAGCGAGAGGAGGGGTAAGCCCGTGATCCCCATGATCAACGCGCTGATGTCCTCCCGGGGTGCGGACCACCTCTGACCCCGGAGCGGACGGGGCGCCTTCACCGGAGCGTGCCGTGACCGTGAATGCGAACGACCTGACCCTGCGCCCCCTCACCGGGCGCGAAGAACTCGATCTCTTCTCCCAACTCCCCTACGTCCTCAACGAGGAACTGGCGGACGACCTCTCCGGCGGCCGTCGGCGGCCGGAGTGGATGTGGGTCGCCCTGCGTGGTGACCGCCTGCTGGCCAGAGCGGCCTGGTGGAGCCGCTCGGCCGGTGACCCCCCACTCGTCCTGGATGTCCTCGACCTCGACGACAGCGCCCCGGGCTCCGCTCGCCTGGACATCGCGGTGCGACTTCTGCGGACCGCGATGGCCGCCACCCTCCCGCACGGTTCCCGTCCCCCCGAGTACAGCCGTTTCGTCCCGCCGGACTGGCGTGCGGACGCGGTGCGGCGACAAGCCGTCGAAGACCGCATGACGGTCCTGGAGCGAACCGGTGCCCGGCTCTTCGTCGAACGGCTGCGCCTCGAATGGCGTCCGGAATCGCCGGTTCCCGAGCCCAGCGGGCGCCTTGTCTTCCGGCCGGTCCGCGACAGCGAGGAACTCGTGGCAATGATGGCCTCGGTTCTGGACGGCACGCTGGACGCACACGGCCGTGACGACCTGACCCGGATGTCCGCGCACGAAGCGGCCGTCCGGCACTACGAGGACGAACTGGCGCGGTACACCAGCCCGCGGGACTGGTGGCGCGTCGCGACCCTGCCCCACGGCGAGCCGGTGGGGTTCGTCATCCCGGCCCGCAACTCCTACCACCCGGTCATCGCCTACCTCGGGGTCCTGCCCGCGCACCGCGGCAACGGCTACCTCGACGACCTCCTCGCCGAGGGCACCCGAATCCTCGCCGCGCAGCACGTCCCCCGCATCCGCGCGGCCACGGACCTCGGCAACATCCCGATGGCGCACGCCTTCCGGCGCGCCGGCTACCGCAACTTCGAGCGGGCGATCAACATGACCTGGAGCTGAGGGCGCACGGGTGGGAACGGCGGGCCGCCGCGCGGCGCTCGTGCCCCACGGCGTGGGTGCCGCTCGCGAGGCGGCCCGCCGGTGCCCTATTCGGCCGCCACGATCCGCTCGACCGCCGCCGTCACCAGTTGTTCCCGCTCGGCCTCCGTGAAGACGTCCGGCAGGGTGAGCTGTTCGACGATCAGCCAGTTCAGCGTCAGCATCAGCAGCTTGACGGCCATGGCGTCGCCGGGGAGGCCGGAGGCCTCGTGGTAGGTGACGTTGGCGTCGACGTCGGCCCGGACCCGCTCGGTGAGGACCCGGCGCAGTTCCGGGCGGCGGGTGGCCTCCAGGCGGAGTTCGAGCAGCGCGAGGTAGCCGGTGCGGAAGGAGGCGATGCGGCCGACGAGTTCACGCATCAGCTCCACATAGGTGTCCCGGTCGTGGCCGGCCGCCTGCTGGCGGGCGATGGTGGCCTCGTCGGGCCGGAGCCGCTCATAGACCCGGGCACCGGCCTGGGTGAGCAGGTCGTCGCGGTTGGCGAAGTAGTTGGACGCGGTGCCGGTCGGCACCGCGGCCTCGGTGTCCACCGCCCGGAAGGTCAGCCCGCGGGCGCCTTCCCCGGCCAGCACCTCGATCGCCGCATCGACGAGGGCGGCACGCCGCTGGTCGTTCCGTCGCGCCATTGCCACCACTCCAGGTGTCGTCCTGACTCTCAAACCACTTCAGGAAGAGTACTGCGTGTGGAGTTATCGACCTGGGGGGTGGGCGGCGCCCGACGGCCGTCCCTCCCGTGCTCGCCAGCCATCTCTTTTCCGCTGCTTCGGCCGAACTCGTCCTCGGTATCAACGCCTGGCTGCGGACCTCGGGCACCACCCTGGAGCTGTGACCCTCCCCGAGGCGTGACCCGTCCCGCGCGGCAAGCCCTCCCGGCGGACGGGACCTTCCAGGAGACGGGACCTTCCGGCGGACGGGACCTCCCGTCACAGCGGGCGCTGCTGACGCACAATGGATGCGACAAACACGCGCACCGACGGGTACGCGTACGCGCACGCACCCCGGGGACTCCCCAGGGGTACGGGCCGTCGCGCATCCGCCCGCCCCACGACCAGCACCAGGAGCGCCACCGTGTCCCCGCAGAGCTTGACCCTCACCATCGATCCGGCGGCGGACGCCGCGCCGTTCGAGCAGGTACGCACCCAGATCGCGGATCAGGCCAGGGACGGCGGCCTGCCGGTCGGCTACAAACTCCCCACCGTCCGCGGCCTCGCCGAAGACCTCGGCCTGGCCGCCAACACCGTCGCCAAGGCCTACCGCGCCCTGGAGACCGACGGCGTGATCGAGACCCGCGGCCGCAACGGCAGCTTCATCGCCGCGGCCGGCGAGGCCGCCGACAAGGAGGCCGCCGTGGCCGCCGAGGCCTACGCCCGCCGCGCCCACCGCCTCGGCCTCGACCACCACGCCGCCCGCACGGCCGTCGAGAACGCCCTGCGCGCGACGTACGGGTCCGACGCCTGACCCGCGCCCGCCGCGTCGCCGACGGACCGTGCCGGCGGGGGCCCCGGCCTCTGTCCGCCGCCCCGGCGCGAGCCCCTGCCCGCCGCCCCGGCGCCGGAGCGCCCCCGGACCGGCCGCCTCCCCGCCCCCGCCACCCCCGATACTTGACCGCACCCCGAGCCACCCCCACCGCCCGAAGGAGCCGCATGCCCAGCAAGCAGGCGCTCGTCCGCCGCCCCGGCCCCCGCCTCGCCGAGGGGCTGGTCACCCACATAGACCGGCGCCCGGTCGACCCCGTCCTCGCCCTGCGTCAGTGGGAGTCCTACGTCCGGGTGCTCCGCGACCACGGCTGGCATACCACCGAGGTCGCCCCCGCCGACGACTGCCCCGACGCGGTCTTCGTCGAGGACGCCATGGTCATGTTCCGCAACGTCGCCCTGCTCGCCCGCCCCGGAGCCGACGAGCGCCGCCCCGAGATCCCGGACGCCCGCGCGGCCGTCGAGGCGCTCGGCTGCTCCGTCAACGAGGTCCGGGCGCCGGGCACCCTGGACGGCGGCGACATCCTCAAGGTCGGCGACACCGTCTACGTGGGCCGCGGCGGCCGCACCAACGCCGAAGGCGTCCGCCAACTCCGCGCCGCCTTCGAGCCGTTGGGTGCCCGCGTGGTCGCCGTACCGGTGAGCCGCGTACTGCACCTCAAGTCCGCCGTGACCGCCCTCCCGGACGGCACCGTCATCGGCCATCCGCCGCTGGTCGACGACCCCGCCGTCTTCCCCCGCTTCCTGCCCGTCCCCGAGGAGTCCGGCGCCCATGTCGTGCTGCTCGGGGGCGGCAAGCTGCTGATGGCCGCCGGTGCGCCGCGCAGCGCGGAACTCCTCGCCGACCTGGGGTATGAGCCGGTCCTCGTGGACATCAGCGAGTTCGAGAAGCTGGAGGGCTGTGTGACCTGCCTGTCCGTGCGGCTGCGCGAGCTGTATGCATGACGGGGCATCATCCCCCGCCGCGTCGTGCGCCTGCCCGGACCGTACCGCCGGCCGTGCCTATCGTGGCGCCATGAGCAACCTCGACCTCAGACCCGCGCCCAGCCTCTGCGGCGGCACCGGCCGTACGGGCCCGGTCCGCGACGTCCAGCCCGGGAAGCAGGTTCCCCTCGGCGAGAGCACCGTCGTCCGCCGACTGCTGCCGAACCTGGGCCGGCGGATGATCGGCGCCTGGTGCTTCGTCGACCACTACGGCCCCGACGACATCGCCGCCGAGCCCGGGATGCAGGTGCCGCCGCATCCGCACATGGGGCTCCAGACCGTCAGCTGGCTGCACGAGGGCGAGGTGCTGCACCGCGACAGCCTCGGCAGCCTCCGGACCGTACGGCCGCGGGAACTGGGCCTGATGACGTCCGGCCGGGCCATCGCCCACTCCGAGGAGTCGCCGCACGGCCACGGCCCGTTCCTGCACGGCGCCCAGCTGTGGGTGGCACTCCCCGGCGAACACCGCCACACCGCCCCGTCCTTCGAGCACCACACCGACCTGCCGGTGGTCAACGGCGGCGGGCTCTCCGCCACCGTCATCCTCGGTGAACTCGCCGGTGCCACCTCACCCGGCACCACCTACTCCCCGCTGGTCGGCGCCGACCTCAGCCTCACCGCCGGCACGGACACCCGCCTGCCGGTCGACCCCGACTTCGAGTACGCGGCGCTGACCATCTCCGGCGAGAGCGAGGTCGACGGCGTCCGGCTGGCCCCCGGCGCCCTCCTCTACCTCGGCTGCGGCCGCACCGAATTGCCCCTGCGCGCCGACTCCCACAGCTCCCTGATGCTCCTGGGCGGCGAACCGTTCGAGGAGCACATCGTCATGTGGTGGAACT
Source organism: Streptomyces sp. NPDC048612 (assembly GCF_043199295.1). Taxonomy (NCBI): domain Bacteria; kingdom Bacillati; phylum Actinomycetota; class Actinomycetes; order Kitasatosporales; family Streptomycetaceae; genus Streptomyces; species Streptomyces sp. NPDC048612. The sequence continues at coordinate 235,075 of NZ_JBICVV010000009.1, read as the reverse complement.
TCGTGGGCCGCTCCCAGCAGGACATCGAAGAGGCCCGCACCGACTGGACGACAGGCTCCCGCTTCGGCACCGTCCACGGCTACGACGGCGACCGCCTGCCCGCCCCCGAACTCCCCCCGGTCACACTGAAGCCGCGGGGGAGGGTGCGGTGAGGCGGGAGCCCTGTGCCGAATCCACCGGCAGGACATCACCTGCCCGCAGCCGCGTCAGTCCTCCCCGACCCGCGCTCCGGCGGCGCGGGCCAGCGCCCGTGCCCCGGGGCTGACGCCCCGTTTGCGGGGGGACATCCGTGAGTCCGTCGCCTCCCGCTGGGCGACCTGCAGGAGGTTCCGCGGCCCGGGAGTCGCCATGACGCCCAGGTACCGGGGATCGCCGGCGAACCACGCCGTGGTGACCTGCCCGGACTTCACCGCGCGCACCCAGAAGTGCCGCCCCGTCCCGATGACCCCGCCGAACCCGAGGCCCACCGTCTTCTCCGGCCGCTCCGGGTTCGGCACGAGGAACTGTGTGCTGCCGTTCTTCTTCGACCTGACCTCGGCGATGCCCGCCTGCCACGGATAGACCCGCAGCACGCGCCGCATCCCCATCAGCGAGGAGGCCGCGACCGCCGCCAGCAGGGCGTACCAGATGCCGACGAACAGCACCGGCATCCACACCACCAGCAGCCAGACCGGCGTCATGACGACGGCGAACAGCCAGGCGGGGAAGCCCGCCATCCAGCCCAGCACGGCGGCGCACCGGAACACCGCCGTACGGCGCCATGCCCGGCGGGTGGCCGGGTCCGCCCAGGCCGTCTTTTCGTGCACCGCGTTGTCACCTCGGTCGTCACATGTCCCTGATCTGCCGGACACTCACCGTACGGGGACGACTCTCCATGCCTCCCGCCGCGTCACGGACTGCCCGCGCTCCCGGCCGCAGTGGGCCGCCGGTCCCTCCTGCCTCACAGGTACAACCCCGCATCCGCCCCCGAGTCCTGGGGCGGGACCGAGGCGGGGCGGGTGCCGCGGCGTAGTGCGTAGAGTTCGGCGAGGGTGGCGCCGTCGCGGGAGATGTTCTGGTCGGTGCCGAGCCAGTGGGTCGCTTCGGGGCGGCTGAGCGGGCCGACCTCGATGCGGGCCAGGCAGCGGCCGGGGCGGACCACCGCGGGGTGCATCCGTTCCAGGTCCTCGTTGGTGGTGACGCCCACCAGGACGTTGCGGCCCTGGCCCAGCAGACCGTCCGTCAGGTTGAGCAGTCGTGACAGGGCCTGCCCGGCCGCGTGTTTGGCCTCGCCGCGGATCAGTTCGTCGCAGTCCTCCAGGAGCAGCAGCCGCCAGCGGCCCTTGCCGGTGCTGTCGTCCTCGCCGATCGCGATGTCCATCAGATAGCCGACGTCGTTGAAGAGCCGCTCCGGGTCCAGGACGCAGTCCACCTGGCACCAGTCCCGCCAGGAGCGGGCGAGGGTGCGCAGGGCGGAGGTCTTGCCCGTGCCCGGCGGGCCGTGCAGCAACAGCAGCCGGCCGGAGATCTCGTCGGGTGCCACCTTCATCAGCCGGTCCATCGCCTCGGCCACCGGCGCGGTGTAGTTGGGGCGGATCTCCTCCCAGGTGGCCGCCGAGATCTGCCGGGACGTGCGGTGCGGGCCGCGGCGCGGGGAGAAGTACCAGAAGCCCATCGGGACGTTCTCCGGCCGGGGTTCCGGTTCGTCCTCCGCCCCGTCGGCGGCCTGCCCCAGCACCTTCTCGGCGAGGTCGTCGGTGACGGCGGTGACCGTCACGTCGGCGCCGTGGTTCCAGCGGGAGACCAGCAGGGTGAAGCCGTCGCCCTCGGCGAGGACGGCGCTGCGGTCCTCGTCCTTCGCCGAGCGCAGCACCCGGGCGCCGGGCGGCAGCAGGGTCAGCCCCGGCCGCACCCGGTCGACGGACCGGCTGCGGGAGTACGGCTGCTCGCCCCGGGCGAACCGGCCCAGGAAGAGCGCGTCGACGACATCGGCGGGCGAATCGCTGTCGTCCATGGTCAGCCGGAGCGGAAGGGAGTCTTCCGTGGCGGACGGCTGGACGTGATCGGCACACATGCCGTCATGATCCGTCACGGCGGCCCGCCTCGTACACGGATTATCCCGGCGTTTCCCCGAGGCCGGGCGGCACGGTGCGCGGGAAGGCCGTGCGCCGGTGCAGGGCCCGGGGCGGAGGGGGACGGGCCGCCCACAGACGGCGCAATGACGGACCGCCGGGCGCGCCGTCCGGAGACTGGGAGGACGTGCCGCGAGGTGAGGTGACCGCCGGAAGGAGCCGCGTCCGTGGAGCCGCCGAGCGGACCACCCCTGACGGTGATCATGGTCTGTCTGACCGTGGCGACCGGGATGCTCGACGCCGTCAGCTTCCTGGCGCTCGGTCAGGTCTTCACCGCCACCCAGACCGGCAATCTGCTCTTTCTCGGCTTCGGTATCGCCGGGCAGGGCGGGCTCCCGGTGGTGACGACGATCGTGTCGCTCGGCGCCTTCGTCCTGGGCGCGGCGCTCGGGGCGCGGATGGAGTCCACCCTGGCGGCACGGGAGTACCGGTGGTTCCCGACGGCGCTGACCGTGGAGGCGGCGCTGCTGGCCGCCGCCGCGGTGGCGGCGTGGGAGTCGGGGCCGGCGCCGGTCCTGCCGCCGGGCCGGCGCGGTGTCGCCATCGGCCTGATGGCGCTGGCGATGGGCATGCGCAATGTCACCGCCATGCGGGCCGCGCCGGCCGACCTCACCACGACCGTGGAGACCCGGGCGATGACGGCCCTGGTCAGCGGGTCACGGGTGGGGCACGACGCGCGGCTGGGGTACGGCAGCCACGCCGCGGGCCGCCGGACGCTCTCGGTCGTCGCGATGTTCACCGGCGGTCTCCTCGGCGCCGGGCTGCTGGGGCTGGGGACCCGTCCGACGCTGGTGATCCTGCTGGTGGCCGGCTTCGTGGCGGCCACCGCCTTTCTCGTACCCGGCCTCGCCCGCCGTCAGCAGCGGAACGGGAAGGGGGAGGGGAAGGAGAAGGGGAAGGGGTGAGGGGGCGTCAAGAGGGCGGGCGGGGCACGGAGGCCGGGCCGGAGGCGGCATCGGGCCCTCCTCGGGGAGGCTTCGGAGCCGGGTGTCGTGGTGGGGGCGGGAGGGTGAACATCCGCTCGGATCGGCGGATTTGCCGTGAATCGCGGAACGACTTTTGGCATGGACACTTCCGGCTCCCCGCGAGTCTTGCTACGACAGATGTGGCAGAGATCCTGCTAAGGGAGGTTCCATGAGACTGTCCCGATTCGCGGCCTTGACGTCCGCCTTCTTCGTCACTACGGCGCTCGCGCTCACCGGCGCGAGCGCCGCCGCGTCCGCCCAACTCCCCGCCGCCACGGGCTATGTGGCTCTCGGCGACTCCTACTCCTCCGGCGTCGGGGCCGGCAGCTACGACAGTGGCAGCGGCTCCTGCAAGCGCAGCACCAAGGCCTACCCGGCCCTCTGGGCCGCCGCGCACTCCCCCTCGTCCTTCCGCTTCACCGCCTGTTCCGGCGCCCGAACGGGTGATGTTCTCAGCGGCCAGCTCGCACCGCTCAGCAGCTCCACCGGCCTGGTCAGCATCAGCATCGGCGGCAACGACGCCGGATTCGCCGACACCATGACGACCTGTGCGCTCCAGGGCGAGAGTGCCTGCCTGGCCCGGGTCGCCCAGGCCAGGACCTACATCACCAACACCCTGCCCGGCCGGCTCGACGGGGTGTACGACGCTATCTCCGACAAGGCCCCGGCCGCACATGTGGTGGTCCTGGGCTATCCGCGCTTCTACAAGCTCGGCGGAAGCTGTATCGCCGGCCTCTCCGAGAAGTCCCGGGCCGCGATCAACGCCGCCGCCGACCACATCAACGACGTCACCGCCAAGCGGGCCGCCGACCACGGCTTCACCTTCGCCGATGTCAACGCCACCTTCTCCGGCCATGAGCTGTGCTCCGGCAGTGCCTGGCTGCACAGTGTGACCTTCCCCGTCCTGGAGTCCTACCACCCCACCGCCGCCGGCCAGTCCGGCGGCTACCTGCCGGTGTTCGCCTCCGCTGCGTGACGACCCGTACGCCGGGCGCCGGGGAGAGGCCGTGATCCCGGTCTCTCCCGGTGCGCTCCGGCGGTCCGCCGGGGGGACCCGCGGGGCGGTCCCCGGATGTCCGACGGTTGCTCAACTCGCCCTGTTCCACGCCTTGTACGTGACATTCCGTATGGTGTTCGTCAACGTCAGAGCGAGGCAGGTGAATCCGGTGACCGGTCTGCACGCGTGTCCGCCGAGAGAGATAGGGTTACCCTGCCCGGGCCGGGTGCCCTCATAGGGTGGGGAGAGTCATGGAACAGATAACAGTGCGTAGCAGGGCGCGTGTCCCTGCCATCAACTGCCGGAGCAGCGCGTCCAGTGCGCGTCTCGACCGTCATCTCGCGGTACTGGGTGGTCCCGCCATCCCGCACCGTGAGGTGGAGGGCGCGACGTCGCTGATGCAGGAGCTCACCGCACGCGATCACTCGCGTACGAGGAACGGCCGCAGCGCGAGGGTGTCGCTGTTCGCACCGCTGCGCAGGCTGCGGCGCTCGCTGTTCGGCGGGCACGGCTGATCCGCTTCTGAAAGCGGCATCACGGGCGATCACCCCGCCCCGGCGCGGCACCGCGGTCCGATCGTTCATCAGGCCCGGGGCGCCGGTGCCACACCGGTGTGCTCGCCGGGGCGGGAACCCTCGCCCCGGAGATGCCGTGCCCCGCTCACCCCGTCGCCCGGCCCCGTCCCCACCCGGCCGGTCGCACCACTTCCCACCACCCGTCGCCCGTACCGCGACGGGTGTTCTGCTGTGCGGAGCCGGCGTCCGAGGGCCGTGGTGCGGGTGTCCGCCCGAGGTCTACAACAGGGCGAACTGCCCCTCCGGGCCCTCCTCGTGGTGATCGAGGACGGACGCCGGGCGGTGCGCGGAGACCGGCGCCGGAAGGATGCCGGCCGCCCGCAGCTCACCCGCGGTCATCTGCGGGGCATCTCCCGTGCGCTGCCTCAACTCCTCGCACTGCGGCCGGAGTTCGGCCAGCAGGGCCAGTACGGTGATCAGCTCCAGCAGCTCCGAGGTCCACTCCTGCGGCCAGCCGTCGGCGCGCAGCGCGGCCAGCGAACCGGCCTCGGGCGGTTCCGCTCCCGCGCCGGTGCGCTCGGCGTACCACGCCGAAAGGACACGGACACCGCCCGCGTGGACGTCCCAGGCGCCCGGCGGCACCGGCGAGATCCGGCCGCCGCCGACGAGCAGCGCCTCCTCCTCCGGGGCGTAGCCCAGCGCCTCCGGCAGCCCGCGGTCGGGCAGCGCGGAGCGTACGTACGGGCGCCGGCCGCCCGGCATCCGGGGCCGGTCGCCCGCCTGCCCGCCGTCCGCCCCGTGCACGTAGGCGCCGCGGGTGGTGAGCCACAGCAGCCGTGCGCCGAGCGCGACGCCGCGGTCCCAGAGGTCCGGGTCGGTGGTGAGCGGGACCGCGCAGCCGTCGGGGGAGTGGTGGGCGCTCGCGGCGAGCCAGGCGAGCAGGTCCGTGGGGGCCACCGGGCGGTCCAGGCGGCGGCTGAGCAGCGCGAGCAGGCCCGGGGCGACGTTCGGCTCCCGGCCGCCGGGCCGCCGGTAGAGGGGGCGGATACGTCCGGGGCGGCCGCCGGGCGACCGTCCGTCCGGCAGCAGCGCCGAGCAGGTCAAGGCGGGGCCGGACAGCTGCGGCACCTGCCCCCACTCGACCGCGAACAACTGCCGCGCGTCCGCGACCCGCCACAGCTCCGGGCGCGCACCGTCGATCAGCCGGTGGTCGGGCAGCAGCCACTGCTGGTCGAACGGGCCGTGCAGAATCCGCACCGGTTCCGGGCAGGGCCCGCTCGCCCGGTACAGCCGCCCGGTCGGGGTGGCCTGGCCCGGCAGCTGGCCGACGGCGGAGTGCAGGGTCCGGGCCCGGGACGGCCGGAACAGCCGCTCGCGTTCCGCCGCGTCCTCGGCGGCCACCAGCGCCGCCCAGCGGGCGCGCAGGGTGGCCCGGTCCGGCGCCCGCACCCAGGAACGGCCGAGCCGCAGCGGCGCCACGGACCACGGCATGAGATCGGACAGCCGTGGCGCGTCCTGCTTCGCCGTCACGCGGAGCCCCTCCCGGACCGTTCGGTTGACCCCGGCATGGTATCCAGCGCCCCGGCGGCCGCACCGAATCCGCAGGCCATACCACTCTTCCAGGACGGACACCGGCGGTCTTCCGCTTGCTGATCATGACGGAGTACGGTCCTGGCCGTACGCCCGACCACGCGGTGCGGACCGGCTCCGCCCCGTGCGCCGGGACCTGCTCAGGGGAGGACCGTCATGACGGACACCACCTCCTCCACGCCGGAACGGCGCGGGGGAACCCCGGTCGGCGGCCGGGCCGCGGCACGGCTGGACCGGCTGCCGCCGACCCGGTGGCACCGCCGCCTCACCCTCGTCGTCGGGATCGGCGCCTTCTTCGACCTCTACGAGATCTTCCTCGGCGGCGTGCTCGCCGCGACCCTCGCGGAACGGTGGCACCTCGGGCACACCGCCACGTCATGGGTGATCGCCTCCGGCTTCCTCGGCATGTTCGTCGGGGCGAACGTGCTGTCGGTGCTCGCCGACCGCTTCGGGCGGCGCCGGATGTTCCTCGTCAACCTGGCCGGGTACGCGTTCTTCTCGCTGCTGTGCGCCGCCGCCCCGAACCTGACCTGGCTGCTCGTGCTGCGCTTTCTGTCCGGTCTCGGGCTCGGCGCCGAACTCGTGCTGGTGGACACCTGTCTCGCGGAGTTCCTGCCCCGGGCGGTACGCGGCCGCTACATCGCCTGGGCGTACACCCTCGGCTTTGTCGGGGTGCCGGTCGCCGCGCTGCTCGGTGCCCGACTGGTGGCCGCGCACCAGCTGTTCGGCATCGAGGGCTGGCGCTGGCTGCTGGTCGCCGGCGCCCTGGGGGCCGCGTTCCTCCAGGTGATGCGGCGCCGGCTCCCGGAGTCACCACGGTGGCTGACGGTGCAGGGACGCGAGGCGGAGGCCGACCGGATCGTGGCCGGGATCGAGGAGCGGGTGGCCCGGGAGAGCGGCGGCAGCCTGCCGTCCGTACCGGAAACCGAGACCGTCCCGGAGCGGAAGGTGCCCCTGGCGGAGATGTTCCGGGGCGAGCAGCGGCGGCGCACCCTCATGTGGTGGATCTTCCAGGTGCTGCAGACCGTCGGCTACTACGGCTTCGCGTCGCTGGCGCCGGTGGTGCTCACTGCGAAGGGCCACACCGTCACCGACTCGCTGCTGTACGCGGCGCTGAGCTTCTGCGGCTATCCGCTCGGCTCCGCGCTGTCCATCCCGCTCATCGACCGGATCGAGCGCCGGACGCTGATCATCGCCTCCGCACTCGGGATCGCCGCCTGCGGCCTGGCCTTCGGCTTCGCCACCGCCACCTGGGCCGTCGTCACCTTCGGCTTCCTGCTGACGGTGTGCAGCAACGTCTTCTCCAACGCCTTCCACGTCTACCAGACCGAGATCTTCCCGACCGGCCTGCGCAGCAGTGCGATCGGTATCGCCTACTCACTGTCCCGCCTCACCTCGGCCGCCCTGCCGTTCGTCGCACTGACCGTACTGACGAGCCTCGGGGCGGCGGCGGTCTTCGCGGGCTCGGCGCTGCTGATGCTGTTGCTGTGCGTGGACGTGGCGCTCCTGGGTCCCCGCAGTACGGGGCGAAGCCTCGAACGAATCTGAGGCCCTTCCCACGTTGTCGGCGTTCCCGCCGTGGTGGCTCGCGTTGTTTCGGGTCCGCTGCGCGGGGCGTGGGTTGGGGTGATGTTTGTGCGTTCCTCGCCGTTGCGCCGGTCCGCTGCGCTTTGCCTTCGGCCCACGTTGTCGGCTTCCCCGCCGTTGCGCCTGCGGCGGGCGGGGTCCGCTGCGCGGGGCTGTCGGGGTGCGGTGACGGGCCTCCGGGGCCTGGTGTGTGGACTGCTTCGCTTTAAGTCCACACACCAGGCCCCACCCGCCCCGCCCCCCCCCCCGGGGGGGGGGGTAAAAAGGTGTGTGGGGGGGGATGGCGGGGGGGGGGGGGGGGGTGCGGGGCCCCGGGGGCTGGGTGTGTGGACTGCTTCGCTTTACGTCCACACACCAGGCCCCTCCGGCCCGTCCCCTCCCGTTGGGGGGTGGGGAAAAGCGCTGGGTGGGGGCTTGGTGGCTGGTCGGGTGCGCGTGGTGAAGAGCAGTGATGCGACGCCCGCCCCCACTCAGCTGTAGTCACTCCCTCAACGGGAGGGGACGGGGCGCCCGGGGGGGGGGGGTGGGGGGGGAAAAAACCAAAAAACCCCAACACAACCCCCCCCCCCCCCC
>NZ_JBICVV010000009.1:158923-226727 GCF_043199295.1 Streptomyces sp. NPDC048612 | reverse complement strand
TCTGCTGTCGACCCCCCCCCAACGGGAGGGGACGGGCCTCCGGGGCAGGGTTTCCGGACGTAAAGCGAAGCAGTCCGGAAACCCTGCCCCGGAGGCCCGTCACCGCACCCAAAACCCACCCGCCCGCCGCAGGCGCAACGGCGAGAAACCACCACGGCGGGAAAGACAAAAACGTGGGCCAAAAGCAAAGCGCAGCCCACGGCGGGAAAGACAACAACGTGGGCCGAAAAGCAAAGCGCAGCCGAAACGTGGGAGGTCACGCCTCCAGCGTCACCGTGAAGGAGAACCGGTCGCCCCGATAGTGAATGCGGGCGACATCGACGGCGCAGCCGTCCTCGTCGTAGGTGATGCCCGTGTAGTGGAGGATCGGGCTGAGGAGCGGGACCTGGAGGAGCCGGGCGGTGTCCGGGTCGGCCAGCCGCGCCTCGACGGTGTCGGTGATCCGGCTGATCCGGACGCCCACGGCGTCCCGCAGCACCTTCGTCATCGGCCAGCGGAGCAGGTCCGCCGGGTCGATCCGCCCGGCGATCTCGGGGCGGACGTAATTGCGCGCGTGGTTGGTCGGTTCGCCGGTCTCCTCGTCGCTGCGCAGCCGGGTGAAGCCGGTCACCTCGGTCAGGTCCGGGAAGAACTCGGCCAGTTCGGACGGCACCGGGGTGGGGCCGTGTGCCAGCAGTTCGGTGCTCATCCCGGACTGCTGGGCCACGATCGCGTCCACGGAACCCAGCAGCCGCACCGGCGCCCCGCGTCGGGCGCTGGGCTCGATGAAGGTGCCACGGCGCCGGTGCCGGCTGATCAGTCCCTCCGTCTCCAGCTCCTTGAGGGCCTGGCGCATGGTCAGCACGCTCACGCCGTAGTGCGCGGCGAGCGCGTCCTCGGTGGGCAGCCGCAGCGGCGCCTCCGGGGAGCGGCCCAGTATGGAGGCGCGCAGCGACTGCGAGACCTGATACCAGAGCGGCAGCTTGCGGTTCAGGGCGAGCGAGTCGGGAGCGAAGGTGGTCACGAGGTGTTCCCCGGTGTCACGGGCGGAAGTGGCGCTGGAGACCCTGCCATACGTCGTCGTAGCCGCGCTGGAGGTGTCCGGCGTCCCGGGCCTGCTCGGTGAGGGTCAGCGGCCAGCGGGTCTCGAACATGAAGGCCAGACCGTCGTCGATCTTCTGCGGCCGCAGTTCGGCGGCGCTGGCCCGGTCGAAGGTCTCGCGGTCGGGACCGTGCGCCGACATCATGTTGTGCAGCGAGCCGCCGCCCGGGACGAAACCCCCTTCTCCGGCAGTCTTGGCGTCGTAGGCCCCTTCGATCAGGCCCATGTACTCGGTCATCACATTGCGGTGGAAGTAGGGCGGCCGGAAGGTGTCCTCGCCGACCAGCCAGCGCGGTGCGAAGACCACGAAGTCCACGCCCGCCAGGCCAGGGGTGTCCGAGGGGGAGGTGAGCACGGTGAAGATCGACGGGTCGGGGTGGTCGTAGCTGATCGAGCCGATGACGTTGAAGCGGTGCAGGTCGTAGACGTACGGGGCGTGGTTGCCGTGCCAGGCGACGACATCCAGCGGGGAGTGGTCGTAGGTGGCCGCCCAGAGGTGGCCGCCGAACTTGTTGATGACCTCTACGGGGCCCTCGACGTCCTCGTAGGCGGCGACCGGGGCACGGAAGTCCCGGGGGTTGGCCAGGCCGTTGGCGCCGATCGGGCCGAGGTCGGGGAGCTGGAAGGGGCGGCCGTAGTTCTCGCAGACGTAGCCGCGGGCGGTCGGGCTCTGCCCGCCGTCGGGCGCGGCGTCCAGCAGCTCGACGCGGAAGCGTACGCCACGCGGGATCAGTGCCACCTCGCCCGGTTCGGCGTGCAGCAGGCCGAGTTCGGTGCGCAGCAGCAGCCCGCCCCGTTCCGGCACGATCAGCAGCTCGCCGTCCGCGTTGCCGAACACCCGCCGTTCCATGGAGGTGTTGGCGCTGTAGAGGTGAACGGCCATGCCGGTGCGCTGGGTGGCGTCGCCGTTGCCGCCCAGGGTCCACAGGCCGTCCAGGAAGTCGACCGGGCCGGCGGGCTCGGGCAGCGGGTTCCAGCGCAGCCGGTTGGGGTCGGGGAAGCAGTCGGTGAACGGCGCGGAGCGGACCGCGTGCCGCTCGGCGCGGACGAACGGGGGATGCGCGGCCGACGGGCGGATGCGGTAGAGCCAGGAGCGGTGGTTGTGGGCGCGCGGTTCGGTGAACGCGGAGCCGCTGAGCTGCTCGGCGTACAGGCCGAGCGGGGCGCGCTGGGGGGAGTTGCGGCCCGCCGGCAGCGCGCCGGGCACGGCCTCCGAGCTGTGCTCGTTGCCGAAGCCGGTGAGGTACTCCAGCCTCTCCGCCGTCTTCCTCGCCTGCTCGTTGCCCGTGCCTGTCATCGCGTGCTCCCGCCGCTCAAGGAATCCTATGCAAGACCTTAGGATTGCCGTGGGGAGGCGTCAACGATGGGGCACGGCCCTGTTGATGGAGTCCCCCTCCGTGAGTGAGGTGGAGAGGGGGGAGGAGCTGCGGGCTCGGGCCCGGCCGGGGCGCCGCGTAGGTGCCGCCGTCTCCCGTGGCGGGCAGGATGGCCGGGTGCAGCAGCAGCCGACGCCCCGCCCCGGTCCGCCGTCCGCCGCCCTGCGCCGCGCCCCTGTCCAGCGGCGCAGCGCCCAGCGGCTGGCCCGCATCCTCGACGCCTGCGCCGAAGTGCTGGACGAGACCGGGTACGAGGATCTGAGCACCCGGGCCGTGGCCGGCCGCGCCGGGGTCCCGATCGGCTCCGTCTACCGCTTCTTCCCCAACAAGCGCGCCATGGCCGAGGCCCTCGCCCGGCGCAACCTCGACGCCTACGCGGACCGCATCACCGACCGCCTCACCGCGCCGGCGCACACCCCGCTCCGGTGGCGCGAGGCGATGGACGTGGTGGTCGACGAGTACCTCGCCATGAAGCGGACCGTGCCGGGCTTCGCCCTGGTCGAGTTCACCGTGCCCGGCCCGAGCGCCACCCGGCAGGCCAACTACGAGGTCGCCGACCGGCTGCTGGCCCTCTTCGCCGGCCCGCTCGCGCTGGACGCCGCCGACGAACGGCTGCGCACCGCCTTCCTGGTCGGCGTCGAGACGGCCGACGCGCTGCTCCAGCTCGCCTTCCGTACCGATCCGGCCGGTGACCCGGCCCTCGTCACCGAGACCAAGGTGCTGCTGCGGGCGTATCTGGCGCGCTATCTGGACGGGGCGGACGGCGGGGAGGGATGAGGGCCGCGGGGTGGGCGGCGCCGGTCCGGACTGCCGGTTGTGCGCACTCCCGTCCGGTGAGATCCCTATTGACCTGGGGTTTTGCTCGTATTGCTCGCGCGTCAAGGCCTTGTTAACAAAACTTTGCTGGACCTAACGTCGCCTGCACCGCCACCCCCGGCAGATGTTCAAGGGCGAACGTGAGGTACCCCTAATGCTGACAATCCTCGGATTCGTCATGATCGCCGCCTTCCTGGTGCTGATCATGATGAAGAAGATGTCACCGATGGCAGCGCTGGTGCTCGTCCCCGCGCTGTTCTGCGTCCTGGTCGGACAGGGCGCGCACCTGGGCGACTATGTCCTCAAGGGCATCGGTGACCTGGCCCCCACTGCCGCGATGCTGATGTTCGCCATCATCTACTTCGGGGTGATGATCGACGTCGGTCTCTTCGACCCGGTCGTCCGCGGCATCCTGAGGTTCTGCAAGGCCGACCCGGTGCGGGTGGTGGTTGGCACGGCACTGCTCGCCGCGATCGTCTCGCTCGACGGCGACGGCTCCACCACCTTCATGATCACCGTCTCGGCGCTCTACCCGCTCTACAAGCGGCTGAAGATGAGCCTCGTGGTGATGACCGGTGTCGCCGCCACCGCCAACGGCGTGATGAATACGGTCCCTTGGGGCGGTCCGACCGCCCGCGCCGCCACCGCGCTCAAGCTCGACGCCGGTGACATCTTCGTCCCGATGATCCCCGCCCTGGCCGTCGGCCTGGTCGCGGTGTTCGCCCTCGCGTACGTCCTCGGCCGGCGCGAGCGCAAGCGGCTCGGCCTCCTGACCCTCGGCGACACCGCGCCGGTGACCGGGACCGTCCCGGAGCAGGAGACCGAGCAGGTCCTGGTCGGTGCGGGCGCAGGCGGTACCGGCACGGGCGGCGCGCCGCGCGCCACCGGCGGTACGGGCGGCGGCACCGATGCCGACGACGCGCCGGCCGCCGGCTCCGGAGAGCAGGCCGACGAGGACGACGGCCTGCAGGTCCTGGACCCGCGGCGCCCCACCCTGCGGCCCAAGCTGTACTGGTTCAACGCCGCGCTCACCCTCGCACTGCTCACCCTGCTGATCCTGCAGACGCTGCCGATCCCGGTGCTCTTCCTGCTCGGCGCCGCCCTCGCGCTCACCGTCAACTTCCCGCACATGAAGGACCAGCAGGCCCGGGTCGCCGCGCACGCCGAGAACGTGCTCAACGTCTCCGGCATGGTCTTCGCCGCCGCCGTCTTCACCGGTGTGCTCACCGGCACCGGCATGGTCGAGCACATGGCCCGCTGGCTGGTCAGCGGCGTCCCCGACGCGCTCGGCCCGCACATGGGCATCGTCACCGGCGTCCTCAGCATCCCGCTGACCTACTTCATGTCCAACGACGGCTTCTACTTCGGCATCGTGCCGATCCTCGCCGAGGCCGGCGCCGCCCACGGTGTCGCGCCCATCGAGATCGCCCGCGCCTCCCTCGTCGGCCAGGCCCTGCACATGTCCAGCCCGCTGGTCCCCGCCGTCTACGTCCTCGTGGGCATGGCCAAGGTCGAGTTCGGCGACCACACCAAGTTCACCGTCAAGTGGGCCGCCCTGACCTCCCTGGTGGTCCTCTGCGCGGGACTGCTCTTCGGCATCATCTAGATGACCGCCACCCGCCCCGAAGGGCCCGGCAGGAGTTGGCTGCTGCGCCTGGTCGTCACCTTCTCCTTCGCACAGGGAGCGGTGAGCATGGCCAGGCCGGCCGTCTCCTACCGGGCCCTCGCGCTGGGCGCCGACGAACGGGCCGTCGGCGTCATCACCGCCGTCTACGCCCTGCTGCCGCTGCTCGTCGCCGTGCCGCTCGGCCGCCGCACCGACCACGGCCGCTGCGCCCCGCTGCTGGTGGCCGGGGTGGCGCTGATCAGCGGCGGCTGCGCGCTCAGCGGACTGGCCGGATCGCTGCCCGCGATGGCCGCCTGGAGCGGGGTGATGGGCCTGGGGCACCTGTGCTTCGTCATCGGCGCCCAGTCGATCGTCGCCCGCCGCAGCGCCCCCGAGGACCGCGACCGCAACTTCGGCCACTTCACCATCGGCGCCTCCCTCGGCCAGCTGATCGGCCCGGCCGCCGCCGGGCTCGTCATCTCCGAGCACGACGGCCGGATGGCCCCGACGAGCGCCACCGCCCTGCTGGTCTCCGGCGCCGTCGCCGCCGTCTCCTACGTCTCCCTCTGGCGCCTCGAACAGCGCGCCCGCACCGCCCCGTCCGGCACCCCGGCCACGGCGGCCGGCCCCCCGGTCCCGGTCCGCGGCATCCTGCGGACCCGGGGCGTACCGGCCGGCATCTTCATGAGCCTGGCCGTGCTCTCGGCCACCGACATCCTCACCGCCTACCTCCCCGTCATCGGCGAGGACCGCGCCATCGCCCCTACCACCGTCGGCCTGCTGCTCAGCCTGCGGGCCGCGGCCACCATCGCCTGCCGGCTGGTGATGACGCCGATGATCCGGTGGCTGGGGCGCACCGCGCTGATGGTGGTCAGCTGTGCGCTGGCCGGTGTGCTGTGCGGCGGTCTGGTGCTGCCGGTACCGGTGTGGGCGCTGGCCGTGATGCTGCTCGCCCTCGGCTTCTGTCTCGGCGTGGGCCAGCCGCTGTCGATGACGACGGTCGTGCAGGCCGCCCCCGAGCGGGCGCGCAGTACGGCGCTGGCCCTCCGCCTCACCGGCAACCGCCTCGGCCAGGTCGCCGCCCCGGCCGGCGCCGGACTCCTCGCCGGGGTCGCGGGCACCGCCGCCCCCTTCGTCCTCCTCGGCGCGCTGCTCCTGGCCTCCGCCGGACTGGCCGCCCGTACGGGCCGGGAGCCGGGCGGCCAAGGCACGTCCGGCGCGGGCGGGGGGCCTCCGCCGGCGGCCGGGGAGGAGGCCGGACCGGAACGGGCGGGCAAGGGCGCCGGTGGTCCGCAGGCCCGCTCCACGGGAACGCAGGTCCGCTCCGAGGGGCCGTGAGCAGAACGGAAGGGGCCCCGGGTACGGCACGTGCGCCGTTCAGCCGTCGCAGCCCTCGATGTCGTCGTCACAGCCGTCCACGTCGTCCCGGGCGACGGTGTTCAGCCGCCACAGCACCAGGCCGCTGCCGGTCCGCACCCCGTCGACGCGGACCGTGAACGGGGCGCCCGGGGGGATGGTGAACTGATCGGCCTCGGGGTCACCGCAGCCGATGCCGTAGGCCTGCTCCGCGCTGCCGCGGGTCAGCGTGAGGGTGAGTTCCCGCTCGCCGCTCGTGTCGCAGGTGAGGTCGAGGCGGTACCACCGCTTCCCGGGTGCCTGGAAGGTCCTGTGCACTCCGTCGGCAAGGTGCGCGGACCCGGAGTCGGAGAGTTTCGCCGCGCTGCCGTCCTCCTCGTAGGCGTCCAGCGCCCGCTCCGCGCGTTGCATGGCGTCGTCGGGCTCCCATGGCCTGCCGCTGCCCGGTGCCGGGGTCTTCCGCTCCTCGGGGGTCTTCGACGGTTTCGCCGAGCGCCGGTCCGCGGTCTCCGGCTGCGCCGAATCGGCACAGCCGGACAGGAGTCCGGACAGGAGTAACGCCGTGGCGGCGCCGAGCGGGACGAAGTGGTGCGGTGGGCGCAGACGCATAGGAACCTCAGGGGTGTGGGTTTGCCGATGGCCCATTGGCTCATGACGTCCGCCCGCTCGCCGTCGAAGTTCCGCAGGAAGGGGGGCCGCCGGACACATCTGGCGCGAATGCGCCATAGCGGTCGGCCGCTGCGGGGGCGCGGTCACGGACGTCCGGCGGAGCTGTCCGTAACGGCCCGAGAGGGAGGGCGGGGGCCTGCCCGGAGCAGCTGATGCCGGGCCCCTGGGCGTCACGATGAGAGCCGCCGCTGCCGTACCGTGCACCACGGTACGTGCGGCGGTGTCGCGCTCCCGGCCCGTGAGTCACGCGGTGAGGGCGCGGCCGGGACGGTCCGCCGCTCGTGGTGACCGCCGCGCCAGGGGTGTGGCGGGCTCCCTGGCGCGAACAAAACTACCGGCGCTAGTTTAGGGCGCGATGACCATCCGGCCGGCACGGGAGGACCACGACGTGAAGCAGCACGACGCGATGTACATCGACGGAAGCTGGCGGCCCGCCGAGGGCAGCGGGACGATCGAGGTCGTCGACCCGGCCGACGGGCAGGTGATCGCCACCGTCCCGGCCGGCTCCGCGCAGGACGTGGACGCCGCCGTGCGGGCCGCCCGCGCCGCGCTGCCGGGCTGGGCCGCCACGGCGCCCGGGGAGCGGGCGGACCGGCTGGCCGCGCTGCGCGACCAACTCGCCGCCCGCGCCGAGGAGGTGGCCGCGACCGTCACCGCCGAACTCGGGTCGCCGCTCGCCTTCAGCACGGCGGTGCACGCCGGCATCCCGGTCGCGGTCTGCGGCTCGTACGCCGAACTCGCCCGTACGCACGCCTTCGAGGAGACCCTCGGCAACTCCACCGTGCTGCACGAACCGGTCGGCGTGGTCGGCGCGATCACGCCGTGGAACTACCCGCTCCACCAGATCGTCGCCAAGGTCGCCCCGGCGCTCGCGGCCGGCTGCACGGTGGTGCTCAAGCCCGCCGAGGACACCCCGCTGGTCGCCCAGCTGTTCGCGGAGTGCGTGGACGCGGCCGGGATACCCGCCGGCGTCTTCAACCTCGTGACCGGCCTCGGCTCGGTCGCCGGGCAGGCGCTCGCCGAGCACGACGGGGTCGACCTGGTCTCCTTCACCGGCTCGACCGCCGTCGGCAAGCGGATCGGGGCGCTCGCGGGCGCCGCAGTCAAGCCGGTGGCGCTGGAGCTGGGCGGCAAGTCCGCCAATGTGATCCTGCCCGGCGCCGACCTGCCGAAGGCGGTCGCGGTCGGCGTCGCCAACGTCATGGCCAACTCCGGCCAGACGTGCAGCGCCTGGACCCGGATGCTGGTCCACCGGGACCGGTACGCGCAGGCGGTGGAGCTGGCCGCCGCGGCCGCCGCGAAGTACGTCCCCGGCGAGCGGATCGGCCCGCTGGTCAACGCCGCCCAGCGGGACCGGGTGCGCGGCTACATCGAGCGGGGCGTCGCCGAGGGGGCACGGATCGTGGCGGGCGGCCCGGAGGCGCCCGTCCCCGCCGCCGGCTACTACGTCGCCCCGACCGTCTTCGCTGACGTCACCCCCGAGATGACCATCGCCCAGGAGGAGATCTTCGGCCCGGTCCTGTCGATCCTGAGCTACACGGACGAGGACGACGCCGCCCGGATCGCCAACGACACCGTCTACGGCCTGGCGGGCGCGGTCTGGGCGGCCGACGACGCCGAGGCCGTCGCCTTCGCCCGCCGTCTGCACACCGGACAGGTCGACATCAACGGCGGCCGCTTCAACCCCCTCGCCCCGTTCGGCGGTTACAAGCAGTCCGGCGTCGGCCGGGAGCTGGGCCCGCACGGCCTGACCGAGTACCTCCAGACCAAGTCGCTCCAGTTCTGACCCGGCCGGGCGGCGGGGGACCATCACCGTCCCCCGCCGCTCGTCCGCCCCCCTTCCCGCCCGCCGTCCCGCGCTCCGAGGAGACCCTGTGGTCCGCGCCGCCGTACTGCCCGCCGTCAACGCTCCCCTGCAGATCACCGAGATCGAGCTGCCCGAGCCCGGCCCCGGCCAGGTCCGTATCCGGCTCGCCGCGGCCGGCGTCTGCCACTCCGACCTCTCGCTGTCCAACGGCACCCTGCGCCAGCCCGCCCCGGCCGTCCTCGGGCACGAGGGCGCGGGCACCGTCACCGCGGTCGGCCCCGGCGTGACCACGGTGGCCCCCGGCGACCAGGTCGTCCTCAACTGGGCGCCGTCCTGCGGCGACTGCCACTTCTGCGGACTGGCCGAGCCCTGGCTGTGCGCCCACTCCGGTCTCGCCGCGAACGCCCCGTACGCCAGGCGCGCCGACGACGCCACCGAGCTCTACCCCGGCCTGGGCACCGCCGTGTTCGCCGAGGAGACCGTGGTCTCCGCACGGGCCGCGCTGCCGCTGCCGGACGGGGTGCCGCTCACCGATGCCGCACTGCTCGGCTGCGCGGTGCTCACCGGCTGGGGCGCCGTGCACCACAGCGCGCGGGTGCGTGCGGGGGAGTCGGTGGCGGTCTTCGGTGTGGGCGGGGTCGGTCTGGCCACGCTCCAGGCGGCACGGATCGCGGGCGCCGGTCCGATCGTGGCCGTGGACGTCTCGCCGGAGAAGGAGGAGCTGGCCCGCTCTGCCGGGGCCACCGAGTTCGTGGTGGCGGGCGAGGACACCGCCAAGCGCGTCCGCAAGCTCACCGGCGGCCTGGGCGCCGATGTCGCCGTGGAGTGCGTGGGCCGCGCCGACACCATCCGTACGGCCTGGTCGGCGACCCGCCGCGGCGGCCGCACCACGGTCGTCGGCATCGGCGGCCAGGACCAGCAGGTGTCCTTCTCCGCCCTGGAGCTCTTCTACTTCGGCCGCACCCTCTCCGGCTGCGTCTACGGCAACTCCGACCCCGCCCGCGACCTCCCGCTCATCGCCACCCACATCCGCTCCGGCGCCCTCGACCTCTCCACCCTGGTCACCGACCGCATCACCCTCGACGACATCCCGGCCGCCTTCGACACGATGATGGCGGGGAAGGGCGGGCGCGCGCTGGTGGTGTTCTAGGGGGTGCCCGGGGCAGGCCGCGCGTCGGGCGTGCGGTGTGGAGCAGCGGGTGCGCCTCCACCGCTGTGCAACGGGCGGCCGCCAAAGGGAAACGGTCTCTCCGGGCGGGGCCCCGCCCCGCATTCAGGCGGTGCCCGGATCTCGTGCTGCGTGGTCCGTTGACGGCGTACCGGCCGGTCGGTACGGTCGCCCGGCAACACGGTGCCGCCCCCCGCCCTTCCCGCACCCCTCGGAGTGTGCACGCATGGACACGGCCCCCTCCGCACCGCACGGCAACACCGGCAACCAGCCCTCCGCCCGCAGCCGCCGCAGGGTCGCCACCGCGGCGGCGCTCGCCTCCGCCGTCGAGTGGTACGACTACTTCGTCTTCGGCATCGCCGCCGCGCTCGTCCTCGGTCCCGCCTTCTTCCCCTCGGGGAATCCGGCGGCCGGGGTGCTCGCCTCCTTCGCGACCTTCGCGGTGGGGTTTCTGGCCCGTCCGGTCGGCGGGGTGCTCGCCGGTCAGCTGGGGGACCGGCGCGGCCGCAAGCCCATGCTGGTGCTCGCGCTGACCGTCATGGGGCTGGCCACCACCGCCATCGGCCTGCTTCCGGGCTACGACACCATCGGGCTGGCCGCGCCGGTCCTGCTGGTCCTGCTGCGGCTGCTCCAGGGCCTCGCGGTCGGCGCCCAGTGGGGCGGCGCGATGTTGATGGCCACCGAGTACGCCCCCGAGGGCAGGCGCGGGCTCTACGGCTCGCTGGTGCAACTCGGCGTCCCCCTCGGGGTGGTGACCGCCAACTCCGTCTTCCTGCTGGCCGGTGCGGCGACCAGCGAGCGGTCGTTCGGCACCTGGGGCTGGCGGCTGCCGTTCCTCGTCGGTGTGCTGGTGCTCGTCCTCGCCCGCTACATCCACACCCGGGTCGAGGAGACCCCCGCGTTCCGGGCCGCGGAGGAGAAGCTGGCGGCCACCGAACGGGCCGCAGCGGCGCGCCGTTCACCGCTGCGCGAGATCCTGCGGCACCACCTCGGCACGGTCCTGCTGGCCGGCGGCTCGTTCGCGGTCACCACTGCCACCTTCTACATCCTCATCACCGGCGTCCTGGACTACGCCACCCGCGAGCTGGAGATGCCGCGCACGTCCGTACTGGCCGTCTCGCTGCTGGTCAGCCTCACCCAGCTCGCCCTGATCCCGGCCGCCGCGGCCCTCTCCGACCGGATCGGGCGGCTGCGGGTCTATGCCGCGGGCGCCGTCGGGCTGCTGCTCTGGATGATGCCGATGTTCCTGCTCATCGACACCGCGTCGCTGGTGTGGCTGGGCGTCGGCACCTTCGTCGGCAGCTGCTTCCTGAGCATCATGTACGGCCCGCAGGCCGCGCTGTTCGCCGAACTGTTCACCGCCGAGATGCGCTACACGGGCGCCTCGCTCGGCTACCAGATCAGCGCGATCCTGGGCGGCGGGCTCGCGCCCTTCGTGATGGTGCTGCTCCTGGAGGCGAGCGGCTCCTCGATGGCGGTGGCCGGCTACCTCATGGCGCTGGCCGTCCTCGCCCTGGTGTCCATCCGGCTGTTGAGCCGCCGCGCCACGGCGGCCCGCACACCGGGCGGCGGGGGCGGGGCGGAGGGGGCGGCCGCCGAGGGGTGAGCGGTCGGCGTGCCTTCGGCGGCTCGCCATGGCCCCGGCCGCCCCGCCGTCAGCCGTCCTCCCGCGGCACGAGGTCCGGGTGCTGGAGCGCCAGTCCGTCGACCAGCGCCTGGAGGCCCGTCTCGAACGCGCCCTCGTCCACCTGGCGTTGGTGCTCCGCCAGCAGATGGGCCTGGCCGAGGTGGGGGTAGTCGGCCGGGTCGTAGGCGCTCGGGTCGTCGACGAAACCGCGGGCGAACGAGCCCAGCGCGGAACCGGCCACGAAGTAGCGGACCATGGCACAGACCCGGGTGGCCTGCGCGGGGGGCCAGCCCGCCTCGACCATCCCGCCGAACGCCGCGTCGGCCATCTTCAGGCCGGCCGGCCGTCGGCCGGGGCCCTGGGCGAGGAACGGCACGACCTGCGGATGGGCGGCGAGCGCCGCGCGGTAGGAGCGGGCCCAGTCCAGCAGCCCGGCGCGCCAGCCGGCGCCCGTCGCGAACGCCGACACATCGACCTGGGCGATGACCGTGTCGGCCACCGCGTCGAGGATCTCGTCCTTGGTCGTGAAGTGGTTGTAGAGGGACGGCCCGCTCACCCCCAGCTCCGCCGCCAGGCGCCGGGTGGAGAGCGCCGGCAGTCCCTCGGAGTCGATGAGCGCCAGCGCCGTGGAGACGATGCGCTCGCGGCTCAGAAGGGGCTTGCGGGGTCGGGCCATGACGCACATAGTAGAGGCTTCCCAGCAAAAACTAGCAGTGCTAATTAACTGTTTCCCGTTCACGAGGGGCCCGAGATGGATCTGGAGCTCAGCGCGGAGCAGACCGCGGTGCGGCAGCTCGCCAGGGACTTCACCGACCGCGAGATCACCCCGTACGCCACCGCCTGGGACCGCGCGGAACAGGTCGACCGCGGCATCGTCAAGAAGCTCGGCGGCCTCGGCTTCCTCGGCCTCACCGTCCCCGAGGAGTACGGCGGTTCGGGCGGCGACCACCTCTCCTACGTCCTGGTCACCGAGGAACTGGGCCGCGCGGACTCCTCGGTGCGCGGCATCGTCTCGGTCTCCCTGGGGCTGGTGGCCAAGACCGTCGCCGCCTGGGGCGACGAGGAGCAGAAGCGGGCGTGGCTGCCGCGGCTGACCTCCGGTGACGCGGTCGGCTGCTTCGGCCTGACGGAGCCGGGGACCGGGTCGGACGCGGCGCAGCTCGCCACCCGCGCGGTCCGTGACGGGGACGATTACGTCATCGACGGCACCAAGATGTTCATCACCAACGGGACCTGGGCCGATGTGGTGCTGCTCTTCGCCCGCACCGGCGGCGCCCCCGGCCACCAGGGCATCAGCGCCTTCCTCGTCCCGGCCGGCAGTCCCGGACTGGAGCGGCGGGAGATCCACGGGAAGCTGGGGCTGCGCGGCCAGGCCACCGCGGAGCTGGTGCTGGACGGGGTGCGGGTCCCGGCCTCCGCGATGCTGGGCCCCGAGGGCAAGGGGTTCTCCGTCGCGATGTCCGCGCTGGCCAAGGGGCGGATGTCGGTCGCGGCGGGCTGTGTCGGCATCGCCCAGGCAGCCCTGGACGCCGCGCTCGGGTACGCGGGCGAGCGCGAGCAGTTCGGCAAGCCCCTCGCCCGGCACCAGCTGGTGCAGGAGCTGATCAGCGACATCGCCGTGGACGTGGACGCCGCCCGGCTGCTGACCTGGCGGGTCGCCGATCTGATCGACCGCGGCGAGCCGTTCGCCACCGCGGCGTCGAAGGCCAAGCTCTTCGCCTCCGAGGCCGCGGTGCGCGCCGCCAACAACGCCCTCCAGGTGTTCGGCGGCTACGGCTACATCGACGAGTACCCGGTCGGCAAGCTGCTGCGGGACGCCCGGGTGATGACCCTGTACGAGGGCACCAGCCAGATACAGAAACTGGTCATCGGGCGGGCGCTGACGGGGGTCTCAGCCTTCTGACCCGCACGTCCACGGGGCCGACGTCCGCACCCCGACGGGCCTAAGCGCTTGCTCAGCGGCGCGATATGGTGTTCGATCCGTCAGAGGAGGGTCCCTGGCGGGTCGAGGAACGGGGTGCGCGATGGGTGCGGCGGCGGAGCGGGCCAAAGAGGAGAACGAGGAGTGGGCCGGGGTGACCCCGGATGCCGCCCGGCGGCTGGTGAGCGCCGCTGTCGAGGCCTTCGCCGAACGCGGCTACCACGCCACCACCACCCGTGACATCGCCGGCCGCGCCGGTATGAGCCCGGCCGCCCTCTACATCCACTACAAGACCAAGGAAGAGCTGCTCTACCGCATCAGCGGCATCGGCCACGAGAAGGCGCTGCGCATCATGGGCGCCGCGGCGGAGGCCGACGGCAGCGCCGCCGACCGGCTCCGTGACGCCGTCCGCACCTTCGCCCGCTGGCACGCGGAGCACCACACCACCGCCCGGGTCATCCAGTACGAACTCCAGGCGCTGAGCCCCGAGCACTACAGCGAGATCGCCGGACTGCGCCGCCGGACCGACCGGTTGCTGCGGCAGATCATCCAGGACGGCGCGGACAGCGGGGAGTTCCGGGCCGACGACGTGCCGGGCACCACCCTCGCCGTGCTGTCGCTGTGCGTGGACGTCGCCCGCTGGTTCACCTCGGACGGCCCCCGCACCCCCGACGAGGTCGGCACCCTCTACGCCGACCTCGTCCTGCGCATGGTGGGTGCGCCGGCCGCCTAGCACGCCGCCCGCAGGCGGCCCGGCCCTACTTCACTTCTTGGGGCGCCTTGCCCATTTGCGGGTGGTGGCGACACCGGCCGCCAGGAGCGCCAGTCCGATGCAGAAGAGCCACAAGGACCCCAGGGTCGCCCCGACGCCGGTCTCCCGGAAGTGCCGCTCGCTGCCGATCCAGGACTCGGCCACGTCGAGCTTCTCGCCGGCCCGGTAGTCCTCCGCGTTCTCGAGCGTTCCGTGCCACCCGTCGTCGGCGTCTCCGCCGCGAGGGGTGAAATCGCCACCGCACTCGTAGTGGGAGTTCTTCCCGTTGGGGGTGGTGTCGGTGCAGTAGTCGACCGTGAAGACGCCGCGGGTGCCCACCAGGCCGGTGGCCTGGACGCCGTGGATGCCGGTGACGATGACAGCTGAGGCGCCGGCAAGGGTGACCGCGAGACCGAGCAACACCCCGGTGACCCGCCAACCCCGTGCCGGCCTCGGCTTCTTCTGCTGCTTGTTGCCCGCCTTACGCGTTATCGCACTGCTCATCCGAGCACTCTATGACGGTCGCCGGCTCTGCTCGCCGCCCCGCGTCCCGGCCCGGCCCGCCCGCTACAGATAGAAGCGGCTGACCGTCTCCGCGACGCAGACCGGCTTGTCGCCGCCCTCGCGTTCGATCGTGACGACCGTGGCGAGCTGGACGCCGCCGGACACCTCGGTCACCTCCGCGATCCTGGCCGTGGCCCGCAGGCGGGAGCCGACCGGCACGGTGGCGGGGAAGCGCACCTTGTTGGTGCCGTAGTTGATGCCCATCTTCACGTTGTCGACCCGCATCAGCTGCGGGACGAGGGCGGGCAGCAGCGACAGCGTCAGATAGCCGTGCGCGATGGTGGTGCCGAAGGGGCCGGCCGCGGCCTTCTCCTGGTCCACATGAATCCACTGGTGGTCGCCGGTGGCCTCCGCGAACAGGTCGATCCGCTTCTGGTCGACCTCCAGCCAGTCGCTGGTGCCCAGCTCCTCACCGACCGCGGCCCGCAGTTCGTCGAGCGATCCAAACACTCGGGGCTCCGCCATCTCTTGTCTGCCTCCTCGGGATCTGTCCGCCGCCGGCGCACACCGGGCCGACGCTTACTAAGCGCTTGCTCAGAATGCGGAGTGCGAGCACCCGCTGTCAATGGCCGGACAGGCTCTAGGGTTGCCCCGTGCCCCAGCTTCCCCACAAGGTTCATGAGCTCTCCGTCGGCCAGCTCTCCGCGCGGAGTGGCGCCGCGGTGTCCGCGCTGCACTTCTACGAGTCCAAGGGGCTGATCAGCAGCACCCGGACGGCGGGCAACCAGCGGCGTTACAGCCGTGACGCACTGCGCCGGGTCGCGTTCGTACGCGCGGCGCAGCGGGTCGGCATCCCGCTCGCAGTGATCCGTGACGCGCTGGCGGAGCTGCCCGACGAGCGCACCCCCACCCGCACCGACTGGGCCAGGCTCTCCGAGGTGTGGCGCTCCGAGCTGGACGAGCGGATCAGCCAACTCGTGGAGCTGCGCGACCGGCTGACCGACTGCATCGGCTGCGGCTGTCTCTCGCTGGAGAAGTGCGCGCTGTCCAATCCGTACGACAACCTCGGAGAGCAGGGGCCCGGCGCACGGCGGCTGCGGGTCGACCGGGGCGTCAAGGACCCGCAGGGGGCGCAGCGGCGCGCCGGTGGCGGGCAGCGGCCCGGCGGCCCGGAGGCGGACGAGGAGCCGGACGGGCCGGGGCGCCGCACGGACGGGCGCTGAGCGCGGACGCGCCCGCCCCGGGCCGGGACGGGCGCGCGCACTCAGGTGTCCGTCACCACACGGACGGGGTGCGCCCCGCCCACGGGCGGGCCTGCTCCAGCTGCGCCGACAGTGCGATCAGGGTGGCCTCGTCGCCGTAGCGGCCGGCCAGCATCACCCCGATCGGCAGGCCCGCGGCGTTCCACTGCACCGGGACGTTCACCGCGGGCTGGCCGGTGGCGTTGTAGAGCGCGGTGAACGGCGTGAACGCGCCCAGGGCGGCGAACTCGGCCTGGGGGTCGGCGTCATCGCGCAGCGCGCCGACCTCGGCGGGCGGCGCGGCCAGGGTCGGCGAGAGGATCACGTCGTAGCCGCCCGGCGGCATCAGCCCGTCGGCCAGCGACTGGGAGAGCATCCGGAACGCGTACATCGAGCGGGCGAAGTCCGTACCGGAGACCTCGGCGCCGCGGTCGCGCAGATAGCGGGTGAGCGGCATCAGCAGCTCCTCGCCCTCCGGCGGCACGGGGCGGCTGGCGGCCAGCACCGACCAGACGCGGGTGAAGGCGAGCAGGATGCCGTCGTCGGCGGGCAGCGACAACTCCTCGACCTCGTGGCCGAGTCCGCTCAGCAGGGCGGCGGTGTCGGTGGTGGCCGTGCGGCAGTCGGCGTGGACCTCGATGCCGGGGACGGGCGCCTCGGTGAGGCAGGCGATCCGCAGCCGCCCCGGCTCGCGCAGGGCGTGTCCGGCGAAGGTCTCGCCGGGCGGCAGCGCCGGCGCGGTGAACGGGTCGCCGGGCATCGGCCCGGCCAGGACGTCCAGCAGGGTGGCCGCGTCGGCGACCGTACGGGCCAGCGGGCCCGAGGTGGCCAGGCCCGAGATGTCGTGCAGCAGCGGGCCGCCGCTGATCCGGCCGCGGCTGGGCTTGATGCCGAAGAGCCCGCAGACCGAGGCCGGTATCCGGATCGAGCCGCCGCCGTCGCTGGCGTGTGCGACGGGCGCCAGACCGCCGGCCACGGCCGCTGCGGCCCCGCCACTGGACCCGCCCGCCGAGCGCGTCAGGTCCCACGGGGTACGGGCGGGCGGCGCCAGACCGTTCTCCGTGTAGCAGGGCAGCCCGAACTCCGGGGTGTTGGTCTTGCCGAGCAGGATCGTGCCGCCCTCGCGCAGCTTGCCGACCAGATGGTCGTCGACGGTCGGCACATGCGCGGCCAGGGCCCGGGAGCCCATCGTGCAGCGCACTCCGGCGACCTGGTTGAGATCCTTCACCGGCACCGGAACGCCGTGCAGCGGCGGGAGTTCACGGCCCTCGCGGCGGGCCGCGGCGGCCTCGCTCTCCGCGTCCGAGGCCTGTTTGCGGGCGATGTCGGGGGTGCGGGTGAGGAAGGCGCCGAGTGTGTCGTCGAGCCGCTCGATCCGCGCGAGATAGTGCTCGGTGAGTTCCACGGGGGAGAGCTCCCCGGACCGGATTCCCTGAGCCTGTTCGCGCGCGGTCAGATCGTGCAGTTCGGCCATGGACGTCCACCCTCTCCTACGGGCGCCCGTACGGCCCTGGTGCCACACGGGCGGAAGGGCCGCCGTGCACCGGACGGGACACCGGTGCGGCGGGTCGGCCCGCTGGACAGTTGTTTCAGGTGGCGGGGCGGTTCGTAAAGGCCGTGGAGGCAGCGGAAAGGGACATCTGCCCCTCCGGGGACGGCGGGAGGCGGGGCGCGGCGCGTGCGCACCACCGGCCCCGCCCGCGACCGCGTCCCGGGCCGGGCGCCGCCGTGTCCCGCGGCGCCCGGACGGTGCGGGGTCAGGCGGCCGCGAAGGCGTCGGCGGTGTGCAGGCGGCCGGCGGCGGTCAGGGTGTCCGGGGTCAGGACGGAGGCCGGGGCCAGGACGCCGCAGCGGAGGCAGGCCGGGCCGGTCGAGGGGGAGTCGGTGGACCCGGGGAGCCAGGCGAAGCCGGTGCCGCCGCACACGGGGCAGTCACGGCGCGGCCGTCCCGCCTCCATCGCGGCGATCATGCGGTGCAGCACCACCGCGAGCCGGGCCGCGGGGTGCCGCTGCGGTGACTCGCACGGCACGATGTCGCAGCCGCCCCAGGTCCGGCGGTGCCATTCGTCGAGGGCGCCGGGCTGCCGGATGCCGTCGTGTTTCTCCCGGCGGCGCCGGGCGGCGAACTCCGCCTCGTACGCGAGCCAGAGGGCACGGGCCTCTTCCAGCTCGGTGAGCGCGGCCACCAGCCGCGCCGGATCGGGATCGCGGTCCTGGGTCGCGATACCGGCCCGGGTGCACAGATGGTGCCAGGTCGCCCGGTGCCCGTAAGGGGCGAAGCGTTCAAGGCACTTGCGCAGGGCGGTGCGTCGCTGGGTGGCGACGAGTCGTGGATTGCGGACCTGTTCTGCGAGGGCTCTGAAACCGGCCATTCATCCCACCTCCGTGGGGAGGACCCGACTGGACGGGGATGGGACGCAGCCGACCCCCGTCTGGATCCATCGAACTTTCGTACGGATTGGTTGGCGATGTTCCAAGGTGTCACCGGGCCGCCGGGCCGAACTTCGCGCGGAAGAAGAAAAGTTGACTGTTGTTCATCTTCCGGCCGGGGATAACCGCCGGTAACGTCCCGCCCGCCCTCCCTCAAGGGGACCCCCATCGAGGAGCTGGAATGCGACGACGTACCGGAAGGCTCAGGACCGCCGCCGCGGCAGCCCTGTTCGCCTTGGGTGCCACGCTCTTGGCACCGCCCCCCACCGTGGCCGCCGCGCCGCGCGACGCCGACGACTACTGCCAGGGGCAGTGCGGCGACATCCTGCCGCCCGGTGCCACCGGCAACGCCACCCTGGTGGAGATCCTCGGCAATAAGCTGTTCGGCACCCACCCCGAGCACTCCACCGACCAGCTCGCCCCCTACGGCGCCCTGGCGAGCGGCTATCAGTCGCTCACCGACGACACCCTCGGCTCCTTCTTCAACGATGCCTCCTTCGGGGTTCCCGCGGACCAGGTGGGCAAGGTCAGCACCCCCCGCAACGACGTGACCATCACCCGCGACAAGAAGACCGGCGTCCCGCATATCAAGGGGACTACCCGCTATGGCACCGAATACGGCGCCGGTTACGCCGCGGGCCAGGACCGGCTCTGGCTGATGGACCTCTTCCGCCACATCGGCCGCGGTGAACTGACCTCCTTCGCCGGCGGCGCGCTCGCCAACCAGGGCCTGGAGCAGCAGTTCTGGCCGCAGGCGCCGTACACCGAGGACGACCTCCAGGCCCAGGTCGACCGCATCAGGGACTCCAACGGCGAGCGCGGAAAACTGGCCATGCAGGACGCCCAGGCCTACGTCGACGGCATCAACGCCTACCGCGAACAGTCCAAGAACGGCCGCTACTTCCCCGGTGAGTACGTGCTCACCGGCCACGTCGACGCGATCACCAACGCCGGTGAGATCAAGCCGTTCAAGCTCACCGACCTGATAGCGCTCGCCTCCGTCGTCGGCGGGCTCTTCGGCAACGGCGGCGGCGGCGAGGTCCCGTCCGCCCTGGCGCTGCTCTCCGCCCAGCAGAAGTACGGCGTCGAGAAGGGCACCGAGGTCTGGGAGTCTTTCCGGGAGCGCAACGACCCCGAGGCCGCCAAGACCCTGCACGACGGCAGCAGCTTCCCGTACGCGGTGAAGCCGGACAAGGCCAAGGGCACGGCGCTGCCGGACCGCGGGTCGGTCACCCCCGAACCGCTCGTCTTCGACCGCACCGGCGCGGCCACCGTCAAGAGCGGGACGCCGCCCCGGGACCCGGTCAAGGCCCCGAAGAAGTACAAGAAGCTGGAGGGCCTCTTCAAGGACGGGGTGCTGCCCGAGGGCAGCTTCGACCCCACCCAGCACCGCGGGATGTCCAACGCCCTGCTGGTGTCCGGCAAGCACACCGCGAGCGGCCACCCGGTCGCCGTCTTCGGCCCGCAGACCGGCTATTTCGCGCCCCAGCTGCTGATGCTCCAGGAGATCCAGGGGCCCGGCATCAGCGCCCGCGGCGCGTCCTTCGCGGGCGTCGGGATGTACGTCCAGCTGGGCCGCGGCCAGGACTACTCCTGGAGCGCCACCTCCGCCGGACAGGACATCACCGACACCTTCGCGGCCGAGCTGTGCAACGCGGACGGCTCCGCGCCCACCAAGGACTCCACCTCCTACCGCTACCGCGGCGCCTGTGTGCCCATGGAGAAGCTGGAGCGCACCAACTCCTGGAAGCCCACCATCGCCGATCCCACGGCGGCCGGTTCCTACCGGATGCAGGTCTTCCGGACCAAGTACGGCGTCGTCACCCACCGCGCGACCCTCGACGGCAAGCCCGTCGCCTACACCGCGCAGCGCTCCACCTACCGCCACGAGGCCGACTCGATCATCGGCTTCCAGATGTTCAACGACCCGTCCTACGTGCGGGACGCCACGTCGTTCCAGAAGGCCGCCGAGCACATCGGCTACGCCTTCAACTGGTTCTACGCCGACTCCCGCGACGTCGCGTACTACAACAGCGGCCTCAACCCGGTCCGCAACCCCGACGTCGACCCGTCCTTGCCCATCAAGGCGGACGACGCCTACGAGTGGAAGGGCTACGACCCGGAGTCCAACTCCACCGAGTACACCCCGCCCGCCCAGCACCCCCAGTCCGTCAACCAGGACTACTACATCTCCTGGAACAACAAGCAGGCCAAGGACTACGACTCGGCGGGCTACGGCAACGGCTCGGTGCACCGCGGCAATCTGCTGGACGACCGGGTGCGCGCGCTGACCAAGGACGGCGGAGTGACCCGGGCGTCGCTCACCCGCGCGATGTCCGAGGCCGCCGTCACCGATCTGCGCGGTGAGGACGTGCTGCCCGAACTCCTGCGGGTGGTCAACAGCAAGCCGGTCACCGACCCGAAGCTGAAGACCGCAGTGCAGCAGCTGGAGGCCTGGCGCAAGGACGGCGCCCAGCGCCGGGAGACCGCCGCGGGCTCCCACACCTACACCCACCCCGACGCGGTGCGCCTCATGGACGCCTGGTGGCCGCTGATGACGGAGGCCGTCTTCAAGCCGGGGCTCGGCGGCGACCTCTACGACGCGCTGCGCGCCAACCTGGGCATCGACGAATCGCCGTCGGCGGGCCACGGCCCGACCGGGTCGCACGCCGGGTCGGCGTTCCAGTACGGCTGGTGGAGCTACGCGGACAAGGACCTGCGCACGGTGCTCGGCGACAAGGTGGCCGGGCCGCTCGGCCGGACGTTCTGCGGTGACGGTGACCTGTCCGCCTGCCGCGACACCCTGCTCACCACCCTCCAGCAGGCGAGCGGGAAGACCGCCGAGCAGGTCTACCCCGGCGACGACAGCTGCAAGGCCGGC
This sequence comes from Streptomyces sp. NPDC048612, assembly GCF_043199295.1. Classification (NCBI taxonomy): domain Bacteria; kingdom Bacillati; phylum Actinomycetota; class Actinomycetes; order Kitasatosporales; family Streptomycetaceae; genus Streptomyces; species Streptomyces sp. NPDC048612. The sequence continues at coordinate 205,493 of NZ_JBICVV010000009.1, read as the reverse complement.
GACCAGTGGTGCGCGGACGCGATCATCCACCGCACGGTGGGCGGTCTGACCCACGCCACCATCAGCTGGCAGAACCGGCCGACCTACCAGCAGGTCGTGGAGTTCCCGGCCCACCGGTAGGCGCGGCGCGGCACACGGCGAAGGCCCCGGGGCACCCGCCCCGGGGCCTTCGCGCGCCTTCCCGGTGCCCCGCCCCCCAACTCCCGTACCGGGAAGCCCGACTGCCCTCGGGGCCGGATGACCCCGCGGGATATGCTGCAGGGTTCTGTACTCCAGGGGATGGGAAGACGAGGCATGGCCTTGTTAGGTCCACAGCAGTACCCGACGGAGCTGCTGGATACCACCATGGACCAGCTGCGCACACTGATCGTCGTCCACGAGGCGGGCACCGCGCTGGGTGCCGCGCGCCGGCTGGGCCGCGAACAGTCCAGCGTGCAGAAGCAGCTGGACACCATGAACCGCACCTTCGCCGCGCTGTGCGGCGAGGAGCTGGTCCTCAAGCAGGGGCGCGGCAGGGACGCCCTGTTCACCGCGACCGGGGAGGCGATGGTCGACCTGGCCCGCCGCACGCTGGGCGAGTGGACGGACGGGGTGCACGACGCCCGCCGCCGGCTCGGCCGGACGCTCTCCGTCGGCACCACCCGCTACACCCTCGGGTTCCTGCTGGACGCGGTGGAGCGGGTCACCCAGGACTACGAGCGCGACGACGTCGACCTGAAGGTCACCCATGTCCGCACCGGCGACCTCTTCACCAAGCTGCGCTCCAAGGAACTCGACCTGGTCTGCGGCAGCGTCGTGGTCACCGAGGCCGACGAGGCGGAACTGCTGGCGCCGTACGAGGTCATGGAATGGCGGCGCAGCGGGCTCTCCCTGCTGACGAACCTGCCGCCGGAGCGGCTCCCCGGCACCTCGTTCGACGCCCGCGAGCTGGCCCGGCTGCCGCTGGTCATCTCCCCGCGCGGCCTGATCGGCCGTTTCCTGACCTCCTGGTACGGCGCCGACTACCGGCAGCGGCTCTCCGTCGCGGCCGAGATCGAGGCCGCGCACTACGGCTTCGAGCTGCTGCGGTCCGGGGTGGTGAGCGGGGCGATGCTGGTCACCCGGGGCATCGGGGAGGCGGCCGCGGACGGCCGGCTCCCGGAGGCCGGCGGGCTGCGCACCCTGGAACTCGTCGGCGAGGTGGGCCCGCGGACCGAGGTGCTGGTCGGCGTCTTCACCCGCCGCGGCGAACGGGACTCCTACGCCCCCGGCCACCCCCTCAACCTCCTGTGGGACGCGCTGTCCCGGGAGAGCGGGCGGTGGTGGCTGAGTTCGTGACGGCGGGGCGCCCCGGGCCGGGCGCCCGGGGCGCCTCAGGCCAGGTCCCGTTCCCGGGTCTCGGGCAGGGCCAGCACGCACAGCAGCGAGACGACCGCCATCGCGCTGACGTACCAGCCCACCGAGGCCGAGCCGTACGCCGACTGGAGCCGGGTGGCGACCAGCGGGGCGACCGCGCCGCCCAGGACGCCGCCCAGGTTGTAGGCGAGGGAGGCGCCCGAGTAGCGCACCCGGGCGCCGAACAGCTCCGGCAGATAGGCGCCCATCGGGCCGTACACCACGCCCATGCAGAACAGCGCGCCGCCGACGCCGAGGGCGATCAGCACCGGCTGCCCGGTGTCCAGCAGCGGGAAGAGCAGCAGCCCCCACACCGCGGCGAGCGCGCTCCCGGCCAGGATCAGCCTGCGGCGTCCGGCGCCGTCGGAGCGGGTGGCGGCGAGCCAGGTGCCGGCTGCGAGGAAGAGGCAGGCGGTCAGGGAGAGTCCCAGCATGGTGCTGCGGGAGACACCGAGGGTGCCGGTGGCGTAGGCGAGGCAGTAGGTGGTCGCGGTGTAGAAGAGGCCGTACGCGACGACCATCCCGCCCGCGCCCAGCAGCAGTTCGCGTGGATGGCGGCGCAGCACCTCGACGGCGGGCACCTTGCTCGCCTCCTGGGCGTCCAGCACCTTCGCGAAGACCGGCGTCTCACTGATCTTCAGCCGGACGAACAGCCCGACGCCGACCAGCAGGAACGACAGCAGGAACGGCACCCGCCAGCCCCATGAGCGGAACGCCGCGTCGTCGAGCCCGGACGACAGCAGCCAGAACACCCCGGTCGCCGCGAAGAAGCCGACGGACGGCCCGAGTTGGGGGAACGCCGCATAGAGCCCGCGGCGCCCGCGCGGTGCGTGCTCGACGGCGAGCAGCGCGGCCCCGCCCCACTCCCCGCCCAGCCCGATGCCCTGCAGGAAGCGCAGCGCGATCAGCAGCAGCGGCGCCCAGACACCCCAGGTGCCGTACCCGGGGAGCAGCCCGACGCACGCCGTCGACAACCCCATCAGCAGCAGCGAAGCGACCAGGACGGACTTGCGGCCCACCCGGTCGCCGAAGTGCCCGAAGACCACCGAGCCGAGCGGCCGCGCGGCGAACGCCACCGCGTAGGTGGAGAAGGACGCGAGGGTGGCGTTGACGGGGTCGAGCGTCGGGAAGAACGCCTGGTTGAGGACGAGCGCGGCGGCCGTCCCGTAGATGTAGAAGTCGTAGAACTCGATGGCCGTCCCGATGAACGAGGCCACCGCCACCCGGCGCAGGCTCTCGCCGCCGCTGGTCCCGTCGGTCTTCGCCGGCGCCCCGGCCGTCGTCTGCGCTGCTGTCGCGTCACTGCTCACCAGCGCACTTTCCGGCCAGGTGCAGGGACCAGTCAAGAGGCGAGATGGCCTGTCCCGTTCCCTGAGACCGGGACAGACCCGGGTGTCTCTCCGCCCAACGCCCTTTACAGGTACCGCAGATACCGCCGCCGCACCGTACGGAAGTGCCGCAGACCCTCCTGCCAGGCGGCCACGATCTCGTCCGGTCCGGCGCCCGCGTCGATCATCGTCCGTACCGTCGACGAGCCGGTCAGGCGGTCGATGTTGTGGTCCGGGCGCCAGGCGAAGCCGGGCCAGACCCGCTTGGCGGTCACCAGGAGGCCGATGCCGGTGCGCACCGGGTCGAAGGCCGCACGGTCGTGGACGTGCAGCTGGACGCCGCCGATGGTCTTTCCCTGGAACTTGGAGAAGGTGGGCGCGAAGTAGGCCTCCCTGAAGTGCACTCCGGGCAGGCCCAGTTCGGTGGCCGCGGCGGCCCAGTGCCGGTCGATGCCGTCGGCGCCCAGCAGTTCGAAGGGGCGGGTGGTGCCGCGTCCCTCGGAGAGGTTGGTGCCCTCGAAGAGGCAGGTGCCCGCGTAGACGAGGGCGGTGTCGGGGGTGGGCATGTTGGGGCTCGGCGGGACCCACGGGAGCCGGGTGGCGTCGTGGAAGTCGGTGCGCCGCCAGCCGGTCATCCGGACCGTCTCCAGCTCCACCGGGCGCCCGGCGGCCTGCGGGACGAACTCGCCGTTGAACAGCAGCGCCAGCTCCGCGACCGTCATCCCGTGCGCCTGCGCGATCGGCTCCCGGCCGACGAACGAGGCGTACGCCTTGTCGAGCACCGGGCCGGTGGCCGCGCGGCCGGTGACCGGGTTCGGCCGGTCCAGGACCAGGAACCGCTTGCCGGCCAGGACCGCCGCCACCATGCAGTCGTACAGCGTCCAGATGTAGGTGTAGAAGCGGGCGCCGACGTCCTGGATGTCGAAGACGACGGTGTCCACACCGGAGGCGGTGAAGATGTCGGCGAGGGCCTGGCCGCTCTTGTTGTAGGTGTCGTAGACCGGCAGGCCGGTCGCCGGATCGTCGTAGCGGCCCTCGGAGCCGCCGGCCTGCGCGGTGCCCCGGAAGCCGTGCTCGGGGCCGAAGACGGCGGTCAGCCGCACCCGGTCGTCGGCGTGCATCACGTCCACGATGTGCCGCAACTCCGCGGTGATACCGGTGGGGTTGGTGACGATGCCGACCCGCCGGCCGGTCAGGAGGCGGTAGCCGTCGGCGGCGAGCCGGTCGAAGCCGGTGCGTACCCGGGGCCTGCCGCCGTGGTCCGGTTGCGCGGCCCGCGCGGGTCCGGCCCCCGAGGCCAGGGCCGCGCCGGCCGCGCCGGTCGCCGCCAGCCGTCCGAGCAGTACGCGTCTCGACAGAGTCATCCGCCCACCTCCGTGATCGCCGACCAACCGGTCCGTGCCGTGCGCACGCTAGCCCCACGGGGGCCATCCAGGAACAGGGCGGGCCGAGGCGGAAAGGACTCTTCCGCCGGGACATACCGACTGGTTAGTCTGCCGTAGGCCGAACCGACCCGACCGAGGGAGATCCAGCGTGGCAGCCGTACGGGACAAGAGCGTGGTCGTGACCGGGGCGGGCGGGGGCATCGGCGCCGCGCTGGCCCGCCGGTTCGCCGCCGAGGGCGCCCGGGTCGTGGTCAACGATCTGGACGAGGCGAAGGCGAAGCGGACCGCTGACGAGATCGGCGCGGTCGCGGTCGCCGGGGACGCCTCCACGGTCGTCCCCGCCGCCCGCGAGGCGCTCGGCGGCGCCATCGACGTCTTCTGCGCCAACGCCGGGGTCGGCACCGGCGGCGGGCCCGAGGCGTCCGAGGCGGACTGGGAGCTGGCCTGGGACGTCAATGTCATGGCGCATGTCCGGGCCGCCCGTGAGCTGGTGCCGGAGTGGCTGGAGCGCGGCAGCGGCCGCTTCGTCTCCACGGTGTCCGCGGCCGGCCTGCTCACCATGGTCGCCGCCGCCCCGTACAGCGTCACCAAGCACGGTGCCTACGCCTTCGCCGAGTGGCTCTCGCTGACCTACCGGCACCGCGGTATCGACGTCCACGCCATCTGCCCGCAGGGCGTCCGCACCGACATGCTGGCCGCCACCGGCACCGCCGGGGACCTCGTGCTCACCCCGACCGCCGTGGAGCCCGAGGACGTTGCCGAGGCGCTCTTCGCGGCCATGGCGGAGGGCCGCTTCCTGGTCCTGCCGCACCCGGAGGTCGCCGGCTATTACGCCACGCGCGCCGCCGAACCCGACCGCTGGCTGACCGGGATGAACCACCTCCAGCAGAAGCTGGAGCAGGCCGAGGGCCGCTCCTAGCAGCCGGGCCGGCGGCCCCTGCCGCCCACCCCACCGCACCTCAGCCGTTGCCCCGCAGGGATGATCGGGCGATCAGGAAGAAAGGGCCGCACCTCGATGACCTCCTACCAGGACAAGCCGTGGCTGGCACAGCTCAGCGACGCCCAGCGCGCCCCCGTGCAGCCGCCCCCCTCGGCGCTGCACGCCTTCCGGACCGCGGTGGCCCGGGTCCCCGACCGTACGGCGCTCGCCTACTTCGACGGCCGGCTGTCCTACGCGGAGACCGACGCGCTCTCCGACGGCATCGCCGCCCACCTCGCCGAGCGCGGCTTCCGGCGCGGCGACCGGGCCGCGGTCATGCTGCAGAACACCCCGCACTTCGTGCTCGCCCTGCTCGGAGTGTGGAAGGCGGGCGGGGTGGTGGTGCCCGTCAACCCCATGTACAAGTCCGCCGAGATGCGGCACATCCTGGACGACGCCGAGGTCACCGCGGTCATCTGCGCCGACCGCGCCTGGGACGGCTTCCTGCGCGCCACCGCGGCCGGGGCACCGTCCGTACGGATCGTGCTCACCGCCCATGAGGGGGATCTGCAGACCCGCGACGACCGGCGGGTGCTGCACGGCGAGCGGCTCGGGCCGCAGCAGGACGCCGACGACCTGCTGGCCGTGGCCCGTCAGGCGCGGACACGGGAGGCGCCCGCCGACCCGGAGTTCACCGCCGGCGACCTCGCGCTGATCAGCTACACCTCGGGCACCAGCGGCACCCCCAAGGGCGCCACCAACACCCACGGCAACATCACCTACAACGCCGAACGCCAGCGCACCGGTCTGGGCCTCCCCGACGGCGCCACCTACTTCGCGCTCGCCCCGCTCTTCCACATCACCGGCATGGTCTGCGAACTGGCGGCCTGTATCGCCAACCGGGGCACCCTCGTGCTCGCCTACCGCTTCGAGGCGGGCGTCGTCCTGGACGCCTTCCTGGAGCACCGCCCCGCCTACACGGTCGGCCCGTCGACCGCCTACATGGCGCTGATGGCGCACCCCGAGGTCACCCCCGACCACTTCGCGTCGTTCCGGACCATGTCGTCGGGCGGTGCGCCGCTGCCGCCCGCCCTCGTCGAGAAATTCCGTACCGGTTTCGGGCCCTATGTCCACAACGGCTACGGCCTGACCGAGTGCACCGCCCCCTGCGCCAGCGTCCCGCCGGGCCGGGAGGCGCCGGTCGACACGGTCTCCGGCACGCTCGCCGTCGGCGTCCCCGGCCCCGACACCGTCGTCCGGATCATCGGCGAGGACGGCCGGGACCTGCCGTTCGGCGAGCAGGGCGAGATCGCGGTCCGCGGCCCCCAGGTGGTCCCGGGCTACTGGCGCCGCCCGGACGCCACCGCCGAGGCGCTCCCCGGCGGCGAGCTGCGGACCGGCGACATCGGCTTCATGGACACCGACGGCTGGCTCTATGTCGTCGACCGCAAGAAGGACATGATCAACGCGTCCGGCTTCAAGGTCTGGCCCCGCGAGGTCGAGGACGTGCTCTACGGCCACCCCGCGGTGCGTGAGGCGGCGGTGGTCGGGGTGCCCGACGCCTACCGCGGCGAGTCGGTGAAGGCGTACGTCAGCCTGCGGCCCGGCACCTCGGCGGACCCCGCCGAACTGGCCGCCTACTGCAAGGAACGGCTGGCGGCGTACAAATATCCCCGTGCGGTGGAGATCCTGGCCGAGCTTCCCAAGACCACGAGTGGCAAGATCCTCCGACGGGAGCTGCGCCACCGCGCATGACGAGCACGAAGGACAGGTGAGGGCGATGGCCGGCACGAAGGACGGCAACGGCAACGGCGGGGCGAAGCCGGTGGCCCAGCGGCTGCTGGCCACCGCCACCAGGCTCTTCGCCGAGCAGGGCTATGACCGGACCTCCGTCCAGGAGATCGTCGACGCGGCGGGTGTGACCAAGGGCGCCCTCTACCACTACTTCGGCTCCAAGGACGATCTGCTGCACGAGGTCTACGGCCGGGTCCTGCGGCTCCAGCAGGAGCGGCTGGACCACTTCGCGGACGCCGACGAGCCGGTGGCGCAGCGACTGCGGGACGCCGCGGCGGATGTGGTCGTCACCACCATCGAGAACCTCGACGACACCAAGATCTTCTTCCGCTCGATGCACCACCTCGGACCGGAGAAGGACAAGCAGGTGCGTGCCGAGCGGCGGCGGTACCACGAGCGGTTCCGGGCCCTGGTCGAGGAGGGGCAGCGCACCGGCGTGTTCGCCGCCGACATCCCCGCCGATCTGGTCGTGGACTACCACTTCGGCTCCGTGCACCACCTGGGCACCTGGTACCGCGAGGACGGGCCGCTCAGTCCGCAGCAGGTCGCCGACCACCTCGCCGATCTGCTGCTGCGGGCGCTGCGGCCCTGAGCCGGGGCCGCGCCGTTCCACGGCTCCGCAAATTTGTTGGATTGCGAGCAGGACGAGTGGGCATGCGCCCCCGGACGATGACACTCGAGGGGCGGTCACGATCAGGGGCTGTTCTCATCCCGGGCCCGTGGCTAAGGTATGGATAGTACTGCTATCTACTGATGTGGGTGCCCCTTGCCTGAAGTGACACTGTTTCTCCGGGAGTACGCACGGACGCGCCGGGAGGTCGGGGCGATCGCTCCCAGCAGCCCCCGGCTCGGCAGGGCCCTCACCCGCTACGTGATCCCCAGCCCCGGCAGCTCACGCGCAGTCCTGGAGGTGGGGCCGGGCACCGGGGCCGTCACCCGCCACATCGCGGGCTCCCTCGGCCGGCTGGACACCCTCGACCTGGTCGAGGCCAACCCGCGCTTCGTCGACCGGCTGCACGGTGCCTACGGCGCCGACCCGCGGCTCCAGTTCCGCACCGGCCTGGTGCAGGACCACGACCTCGGCACCTACGACACGATCGTCTGCGGACTGCCGTTCGCCAACTTCGACGCCCCGACCACCGCGGACATCTTCGACCGGCTGCTCGGCGCCCTGCGGCCGGGCGGCACGCTGTCCTTCTTCGGCTACGTGGGCGGGGCGACCGCGCGCCGCACGTTCACCGGACGCGCGGCGCGCGCCCACGTCCTCGACGGGCAGAACACCCTGCGCCGCATACTGGACCGGCACACCTTCCGCTCGGAACTGGTGCTGGGCAATCTGCCGCCGGCCCGGGTGTACCACCTGGCACCGGTCAGCGCCCCCGCCCACCCGGCGTGAGGCCGCGCCGGCGAAGGGGACGGAGACCTGTCGGCAGCGGCCGGCCGGAACCCGGGGAATCCGGGTCCGGCCGGCCGCTGTCGTGTGTGCCGCCGTGTGCGCCTAGAGGTAGCGCTTCAACTCCCGGCGCGCCAGCGACCGTTGGTGCACCTCGTCCGGGCCGTCCGCCAGCTGGAGCGTGCGGGCCCCGGCCCACAGCTCGGCCAGCGGGAAGTCCTGGCTGACGCCGCCCGCGCCGTGCAGCTGGACCGCCTTGTCGAGGATGTCCACGACGGTGCGCGGGGTGGCGATCTTGATGGCCTGGATCTCGGTGTGCGCGCCCTTGTTGCCGACGGTGTCCATCAGCCAGGCGGTCTTCAGCACCAGCAGCCGCAGCTGCTCCACCGCCACCCGGGCGTTCGCGATCCACTCCTGGACCACGCCCTGCTGGGCCAGCGGCTTGCCGAAGGCCGTACGGGCCACCGCGCGGCGGCACATCAGCTCGATGGCGCGCTCGGCCATCCCGATCAGCCGCATGCAGTGGTGGATACGGCCTGGGCCGAGCCGGGCCTGGGCGATGCCGAAGCCGCCGCCCTCCTCGCCGATCAGGTTGCTCGCCGGCACCCGGACGTCGCGGAAGACCACCTCGGCGTGGCCGCCGTGGTAATGGTCCTCGTAGCCGTAGACCTGCATCGCGCGCCTGACCTCGACACCGGGGGTGTCGCGCGGCACCAGGATCATCGACTGCTGGCGGCGCAGGTCCGGGCCGTCCGGGTCGGTCTTGCCCATCACGATGAAGATCTGGCACAGCGGGTTCATCGCCCCGGAGATGTACCACTTGCGCCCGTTGATGACGTAGTTGTCGCCGTCCCGCGCGATATGCGTCTCGATGTTGGTGGCGTCCGACGAGGCCACCTCCGGCTCGGTCATCGCGAACGCCGAGCGGATCTCGCCCGCCAGCAGCGGCTCCAGCCACTGCTTCTGCTGCGCCTCGCTGCCGAACTGTGCCAGCACCTCCATGTTGCCGGTGTCCGGCGCCGCGCAGTTCAGCGCGGTGGGCGCCAACTGCGGGCTGCGGCCGGTGATCTCGGCCAGCGGCGCGTACTGGAGGTTGGTCAGCCCGGCGCCGTGCTCCGCGTCGGGCAGGAAGAGGTTCCACAAACCCTGCCGCCGCGCCTCGGCCTTCAGCTCCTCGACGACCGCCGGGGTGTCCCACGGTGAGGCGAGCGCGGCCCGCTGCTCGTGGGCGGTCCGCTCGGCGGGGTAGACGTGCTCGTCCATGAACGTCAGGAGTCGCTCGCGCAGTTCCTCGGTGCGGGCGTCGAATGCGAAGTCCATGGGTGCCTCAGCCTTCCTTCAGGGTGGTGAGTCCGCGGTCGATGAAGACGGGGACGAGTTCGCCGATCCGGTCGAACCCGGCGCCGACGGTCTGGCCGAGCGTGAAGCGGTAGTGGATGCCTTCGAGGATCACGGCGAGCTTGAACCAGGCGAACGCCGTGTACCAGGGGAGGGCGGAGGTGTCCCGGCCGGACCGGGCGGCGTAGCGCTCGACCAGCTCGGCCGGCGCCGGATGCCCCGGGGCGCCGCTGGTGGTGCTCACCGGCGACTGCGGCAGGTCCAGGTCGGTGCTGTACATCACCAGCAGGCCGAGGTCGGTCAACGGGTCGCCGAGCGTGGACATCTCCCAGTCCAGCACGGCCTTGAGGGTGTCGGCGCCCTCCTGCGGTCCGTGCGTCCCCGGGGGGCCCGACGGACCGATCAGGACGTTGTCGAGGCGGTAGTCGCCGTGCACGACGGACGGTGCGGGCGAGGTGGGCAGCGCCCGGCCCAGTGCCTCGTGCAGGGCGTCGATGCCCGGCAGCTCGCGGTTCTTCGACGCGGCCAACTGCTTGCCCCAGCGCCGCAGTTGGCGCTCCAGGAAACCGTCGGGCCGGCCGAAGTCGCCGAGTCCGACCGCCTCCGGGTCCACCGCGTGCAGCTCCACGAGGGTGTCGACCAGGGACAGCACCACGGCGCGGGTGCGCTCCGGGCCGAGCGGGGCGAGCTGTGCGGCGGTGCGGTACGGGGTCCCCTCGACCAGCTCCATCACGTAGAAGGGTGCGCCGATGACCGACTCGTCCTCGCACAGCAGCAGCGTCTCCGGCACCGGGACCGGTGTCCGGTGCAGCGCGCTGATCACCCGGTGCTCGCGCCGCATGTCGTGGGCGGTGGCCAGCACATGGCCGAGCGGCGGCCGGCGGACGACCCAGGAGGCGGTGCCGTCGGTGACGCGGTAGGTGAGGTTGGACCGCCCGCCCTCGATCACCCGCGCGAGCAGCGGGCCGCCGGCCAGCCCCGGCCGCTCCCGGTCCAGATGCTCCCGCAATCGCGCCAGGTCGAGGCCGGGAGGGTCCTCCCGGTCCCGGTCCTGCGGGGGAGGGGTGCCCTTGCTCATCGTGCTCCTCCGTACGGAGTGGACGGTCCATCGGTCGCTGGCACCGATCATGCCGACTAGTCGGTATGGCGTCCAGTGCCGGAGCGTGGGGCGTCGGTCACGCGATGTCTCCTCCGCCGTACCGCGCGCGGGGTGCGCTCCGTACGGGAACTCCGGCTGCCCCGCCCTCCGGGACCACGGCCCGGCTCAGGCGTGGCAGGCCATCGGCACCCCACCGTTGAGCACCGTCATGTCCGCGAAACCGGCGAGCGGGTCGAGCGGGGCGCCCGGCGCGGCCCCGGCCAGCTCCGCGTACGCCCGGTGCAGGTTCGCCACCAGCCGCTCGCTCTCGGCCAGCTCGGCGAACGGGCCGAGATCGGCCCGCTGTGCCGTCTCCAGCGGGGTGCGCCCGGCCGCCCGGCCCTCCTGCGCCAGCTCGCCCACGAACCGCAGATAGCGCTCGATCCCGTCGTAGACCCCGGGGTCGGCCACCGGACCGTGCCCGGGGACGACGGTGACCGCGTCCAGCTCCCGCAGCGTCTGCACGGCGCGCAGCGAGCCGGTCAGCGAGCCCATGAAGACGAACGGGGTGCCGCCGTGGAAGACCAGGTCACCGGCGAAGACGATGCGCTCCTCGGGCAGCCAGACCAGGGTGTCGCCGGTGGTGTGCGCGACGCCCGGATGGATCAGCCGCACCTCGATGCCGCCGACGTGCAGGGTCAGGGTGTCGGTGTAGGTGACCTCGGGCGGGGTGAGGCGGATGTCGCCGTACGCCACCTCCGGCCAGACGGCGTGCAGTTGATGCCCGGCGGCCAGCAGTTCACGGCGGCAGGCGGCGTGCCCGATCACCGTCGCCTCGGGGGCGAAGACGGCGTTGCCGTAGGTGTGGTCGCCGTGGTGGTGGGTGTTGACCACCGTGCGGGGCGCCGGGGCGCCGCTCTCGGCGATCCTCCGGCGCAGCAGGCGGGCCCGGCGCTCGGTGGCGGCGGTGTCCACGACCAGGGTGGCGTCCCCGTCGGTGACGAAACCCGCGTTGTTCAGGCACCAGCCGCCGTCCGGCTGGATGAACGCATGGACACCGGCGGCGAGTTCGGTGAGATAGGGCTCGGGGACGGCGGGCTCGGCAGCCGGCGGCGGGCCCTCGGGGGTGCCGGTGCCGGGCGGTTCCGCGGTGTCCGCACCGGTCGCGGCGGGGCCGGTGGGCCGTGCCGCCGGTGGGGTCCCTGCCGCCGTGCGCCGTGCCGTCGCGTCGTCCATGCGGGTGTGCCCTTCGTCCGATGCCCCGTCACTTCCCGCTGCCGTGACCGGGGGCGGGGCCCGTCCGGTGCGCGCGGGGGTCGTGTCACGGTACCGCCGTCCCCGCCCGCCGGGCGCCGCGCCCCGGCGTCAGCGGCCCGGCCGCGCCAGGATCACCGCACCGCACAGCGCCAGCGTCAGGGTGCAGCCGACCAGCAGCAGCGCGGTCCGCGGCGGCAGCGCCGGCGGGCGGCCGGCGGCCATCGCCCGCATCCGGTGGTGCGAGACGGCCACGAAGGCCGCCCACAGCAGCCCCGTCAGCACCGACGCCACCACCTGGACGGGGCCCGGGGCGTCGCGGTGCAGCAGCTGGCGGCCGGCCAGCACCGCCACCACCGTGGCCGACAGCGTGGTGCGCCGCCACGCCAGCCGGGTCCGCTCCGGCTGCAGCCCGGGGTCCCGGTCCGGGGCCGGACGCGGCGCCCCGGCGCCCGGCGGGTGTCCGTCCGCCATCGGCTAGCCGGTCCGGCCCAGCAGCACCAGCACCACCATCGCGCCCGCCAGCAGCCCGACGCCCAGCGCCAGCGCGCTCGGGAAGCGGGTGACCGGCAGGTCCTCGCCGCGCCGCATGGCGCGCTCACAGCGCACCCAGTGGTTGACCGCCCGCAGCGCGCACAGCGCGCCGCCCACCAGCAGCACGACGGTGAAGGTCAGCCGCAGCCCCTCGTGCAGCCGGGGCAGGAACTGGTCCACCGCGAACCCGCCGCCGACCAGCGCCAGCCCGGTCCGCAGCCAGGCGAGGAAGGTGCGCTCGTTGGCCAGCGAGAAGCGGTAGTCGGGGGTCACCCCCTCGTGGCTGATCCGCGCGGGCGAGAGCCACAGCCGTACGGCCGCGCCGACCGACCGCAGCCCGCCGGTGCGGCTCATGGCCGGGGGCCCGGCGTCCGGCCCGTCCGGTGTGCCGGGCGCATCAGACCTCCCCCGCCTCCCGCCGGGCGAGCAGCTGCCGGTAGGCGGCCGTCCCGTCCGGCGTCCACGGCCACTCGTCGAGCCGCCGGATCAGCTCCTCCTCGGGCAGGAAAGCGGACCAGTCGATCTCCGACTCCTGCGGGGCGACCGGCAGGGTGCAGCGCACCTGGTAGACCGCGGACCACCAGGTGTGCTCGGCCGTCTCGTAGAGGAACTTGAACAGCGGCTCGGGCGGCGCCAGCCCCTGCACCCCCAGCTCCTCCTCGGCCTCGCGCAGCGCCGCCCGGTCATAGCTCTCGCCGGCGCCGACCACACCACCCACGAACATGTCGTAGTGCCCGGGGAAGACGAGCTTCTGGGGTGTACGGCGGTGCACGAAGATCCGGTCCTCGGCGTCGCGGACCAGGACGAAGGCGGCGCGGGTGCGCATCCGGCGGGCGTAGGTCTCGCCGCGTGGGGCCTGCCCCACGACCTGATCGTTCTCATCGACGACGTCGAGGATCTCGTCCGCGTTGAGCGGTTGCTGATCGGTCATGGAGCCATGCAATCACCGGGGACCGGGGGCGCACCCGCCGGGGCGGGGCCGGCCGGCGAATCCGGCCGCGGGGGCGGGACACGAGGTGGGCCCGGACGGGGGAGGGGCCGCGGGGCCGTACGGGGGAGCGGCGGCACCGCGGCGCGGGACACCGCGCCGGGCCGGGCGCCGTGCGGCGGGGCGCCTCAGCGCGGCTGCATCTCCCGGGCGTTCTCCCGCTGTCCGGCGCCCGGGGGCATCGCCGGATGGCTGCCGATCAGCACGATGCCCGCGACGACCGCCACGATGCCCGCCACCTCCCAGGCCAGCGCGGCCGGCGTCACCCGCAGCTGGTCGCCCAGGAACCCCACCCCGCAGAGGATGCCGGCCAGCGGCTGGGCGGCGGTCAGCGCCGGCAGCGACAGCCGCAGCGGCGCCGACTCGAAGGCGCTCTGCACCAGCACCAGCGCCAGCACCCCGAGCACGACGATGGCGTACGGCTGCCAGCTGGTGAGCAGGGCCGACCAGCCGCCGTTCCCGAAGCGCTCCCCGCTGATCCGGGTCAGCGCGTCCTGCAGCCCGTAGATCAGCCCGGCGGCGACGCCCAGGAGCGCGGCCTCCAGGCTCACATGGACCCGCTCCCGCTTGGCGACCGCCGCCAGCAGCAGGGCGGTGCCCAGCACCACGCCCATGATCAGCCACTGCCACATCGGATCGGCGTTGCTGCGCCCGCCCTGCGGCTGCCCGGCCACGATGAAGGCCGTCACGCCGCCCGCCAGCAGCCACAGCCCGGCCCAGCCGCTCCGGCCGAGCCGCTGCCGGGTCAGCCGCCGGGACAGCGCCATCGCGAACAGCAGATTGGTCGCCAGCAAGGGCTCCACGAGGGTGATGTCGCCCATCCCCAGCGCCACCGCACCGAGCGCCATCCCGACCACCATCAGCCCGATACCGGCCACCCACAGCGGCATCCGCACCAGGTCGAGCAGCAGGCGCAGGGACAGGAAGTCCTTCATCGGGGCGTGCTGCGCCGCGGCCTGCTGAAACACGAAACCGAGTCCCAGACAGCAGGCCGCTCCAAGGGCGAGCAATATCACCGTCACGTCGCACCTCGTATCGCGCGGGGTGGGGGATGCGCCAGAGGATAGTCATCCGGCGTCGGGCGTGGCGTGGCCCTGGTCACCCACCATTGTCCCGCGTGCCTCGGTGTACCACCCGGTAACCCATGGTTGACGCGGCAGTCGGGTGCGCTGAGGATCGTTCCACCCACCGCGGCCGGGGGCGCCGGGCGTGCCCCGTTGAGGAGAAGCAGAGATGGCGTACGACGCTGATGTGATCGTGATCGGAGCCGGGCTCGCGGGGCTGGCGGCCACCGCGGAACTGGTGGACGCGGGACGCAAGGTGATCCTGCTCGACCAGGAGCCCGAGCAGTCCCTCGGCGGACAGGCCCACTGGTCCTTCGGCGGTCTCTTCCTGGTGGACTCCCCCGAGCAGCGCCGCCTGCGCATCCGCGACAGCCACGCGCTGGCCTGGCAGGACTGGCTGGGCACGGCCGGCTTCGACCGGCCCGAGGACCACTGGCCGCGCAAGTGGGCCGAGGCCTATGTCGACTTCGCCGCCGGGGAGAAGCGCGCCTGGCTGCACCGGCAGGGCGTACGGCTGTTCCCCGTGGTCGGCTGGGCCGAGCGCGGCGGCTACGACGCGACCGGGCACGGCAACTCCGTGCCCCGCTTCCACATCACCTGGGGCACCGGGCCCGGTCTGGTCGCGCCGTTCGAGCGCCGGGTGCGGGCCGGGGCCGCCCGCGGCCTGGTGGAGCTGCGGTTCCGCCACCGGGTGACCGGGCTGTCGCGCAGCGCGGGGAGCGTGGACACCGTCAGCGGCGAGGTCCTGGAGCCCTCGGACGCCGAGCGCGGCCGGCCCAGCAGCCGTGAGGTGGCCGGCGCCTTCGAGCTCAGGGCCCAGGCCGTGATCGTCACCTCGGGCGGTATCGGCGGCAATCACGAGCTGGTGCGCGCCAACTGGCCCGAGCGGCTCGGCACCCCGCCGCGGCGGATGCTGTCCGGGGTCCCCGCGCATGTGGACGGCAGGATGCTGGGCATCGCCGAGGCGGCCGGCGGCCGGATCATCAACCGTGACCGGATGTGGCACTACACCGAGGGCATCGACAACTGGAACCCGATCTGGCCGCAGCACGGCATCCGGATTCTGTCCGGCCCGTCGCCGCTGTGGCTGGACGCCCGCGGCAAGCGGCTGCCGGTGCCGCTGTTCCCCGGCTTCGACACCCTCGGCACGCTCGAACACATCATGCGCACCGGCCACGACCACACCTGGTTCGTGCTCACCCAGAAGATCATCGAGAAGGAGTTCACCCTCTCCGGCTCCGAGCAGAACCCGGATCTGACCGGCAAGAGCATCCGGGACGTGCTGGGCCGGGCCAGGGCCGGGGCGCCGGGCCCGGTGCGGGCGTTCATGGACCACGGCGCGGACTTCGTCGTCGAGCGGTCGCTGACCGACCTGGTGCGGCGGATGAACGAGCTGACCGGCGAGCCGCTGATCGCGGAGGACGCGCTGCGCGGCGAGATCGTCGCCCGTGACCGCGAGATCGCCCACCCCTTCACCAAGGACCTCCAGGTGACGGCGATCCGCGGGGCGCGCAAGTACCTGGGCGACCGGCTGATCCGCACCGCGGCGCCGCACCGGATTCTCGACCCCAAGGCGGGCCCGCTGATCGCCGTACGGCTGAACATCCTCACCCGCAAGACGCTCGGCGGCCTGGAGACCGACCTCTCCTCGCGGGTGCTGGCCGACGGCGGGGAGCCTCTGCCGGGCGTGTACGCGGCGGGCGAGGCGGCCGGGTTCGGCGGTGGCGGGGTGCACGGCTACCGCTCGCTGGAGGGCACCTTCCTCGGCGGCTGCCTCTTCTCCGGGCGTACGGCGGGGCGGGCGGCGGCCCGTGCGGTGTCCTGACGGGGCGGCGGCACGGGGGACGGGGCAGGTGCGGGACGGCGGCCGGTGGCGGGGAGGCGGTGCGGGGGTGCGGGGGTGCGGGGGTGCGAGGGGCGCGGACGGGGTGCGGTGCCGCCGGGTTCCGTTGGCTGTTCGCTCAATTCCGTGATACGGAAGGGGGGTTGGCGGATTCAGCCATTCCCCTTCCCGTCTTGACGCGGAGCTCTACGTAGCGCTTTGCTTTGCGTGATGACTGGTGCGGACCAAGCCATCACCCTCTGTAGAGGCGCGTGCGATCCGGTCCACCCCACTGAGGACGACTCAGGGGGTCGGTCTGGCCGGTGCGGCGCGTCATGGAGCCCCTGACCCGTGATTTCGATTTCCCCATCGCCCACGCCACCGCCGCCGCTCAGACGCCCCCGCCGTCCGGCCGGCCCGGTCCTCGCCCCGGCCCTGGACGACGCCCAACTGGCCATCGCCGCCGACGCCCTGGCGCTCGGCCAATGGGCCCGGGTGCGCAGCCTGCTCGCCGAGACCGGTGAGGACTGGGACCTGCGCGGACACCGGTTAACCGTGCTGGCCACCTCGCCCGGCGGCGCCGCCTGGGCCGGCGACTGGCGGCTCGCCGAACCGGACAGCGGCGACGCCGCGACCCTCCTGGCCCTCGCCACCGTCCGGCTCGCCCTGCACGGCGAGGCCGGCACCGGGGCGGCCGCGGAGGCCTGCGCCACCGCCGCCCGGATGCTGCCCGAGGACCCCACCCCGTGGCTCGGCGCGCTGATCCTCGCCCGCCGCACCGGCACCCCGGCCGACCGGGAGCACGCCTTCCGGCAGATCCGCGCCCGGCACCGCGACCACCACCACGCACACCACCTCATGGCGGCCGCGCTGGCCGAGGAGCAGCCGGGCACCCGCGACGACCCGCGGCACCCGGCCCACGCGTTCGCGGCCCGGGCCGCGGCGCGCGCCCCCGCCGACTCGCCGCTCGCCCTCCTCCCCGTCGTGGCGCACACCGAGCGCTACCGGGTACTGGCCGCAGCCGCCCCGGCGCGCCGCGGACGGCCGGACCGCGGCCACTGGTCCACCCCGCGCGCGCACCGGATTCTGCGGGACGCCTACGACTGGTGGCTGGAATGGGGCGGCGAGGAGCACCCCCGCGGCAAGGTCGATCTCAACTTCCTCGCCCACGCCACGTTCCAGGAAGGGTGGATGGCCGAGGCCGCCGCGCTCTTCCAGCGCATCGGCCCGCACCCCACCCGTGCGCCGTGGTCGTACGCGGGCCGGGACGCCGACGGCGCGTTCCGGGCCGCACAGGCCACCGCCCTCCGCCGGGCCGGGGACACCACCGCACCGTGCCCCCGCGGTCATCGGTGACGAAAGTCTGACGCCGGGGCCGGGACGCTGGCCCCGGCGCCCGCCCGGTGCTCGAATCGGGGCATGACCAGGGACACGAAACCGGACCGCGCGGCGGGCGGCGGCGCGGACGGGCAGGGCGCCCCCGTGGGCCGCCGGGTGGTGCTCGGCATGCTCGCCGCCGGTGCCGCCGGGGTGGCCACCGCCCCCTTCCTCCAGCGCGCCTACGACAGCGCCCTCGGCACCGCCGCGCAGAAGGACCCCACCGGCCTGTCCGGCCTGCTCCCGGGCGGCGGCGGATTCCGCTACTACTCGGTGACCGGTTCCGTACCGGAGAAGAACGCGGGCAGCTACCGGCTCACGGTCGACGGCCTGGTGCGCCACCGCGGCAGCTACCGCCTCGCCGACCTGCGCAGGATGCCGCAGACCCGGCTGGTGCGCGACGTCCAGTGCGTCACCGGCTGGCGGGTGCCCGGCACCCCCTTCGAAGGCGTCCGGCTCGCCGACCTGCTCGACGCCGCGGGCGTACGCCCCGAGGCCAAGGCCGTCCGTTTCACCTGCTTCGACGGCGCCTACAGCGAGTCCCTCACCCTCGAACAGGCCCGCCGCGACGACGTCCTGGTCGCCCTGCGGATGCAGGACAAGCCGCTGGCCCACGCGCACGGCGGACCGGTGCGCCTCTATGTCGCGCCCATGTACTTCTACAAGTCGGCGAAGTGGCTCTCCGGGATCACCGTCACCGATCACGTCGAGCCCGGATACTGGGAGGACCGCGGATATGACGTCGACGCCTGGGTCGGCCGGTCGAACGGACGCGACGATGCCCCCACGACCTGACGGCCCCGCCGCCCCCGCGCCCGAGCGCCCCCGCGTCCCGCGCTTCACCCGGGCCGAACACCGGGTGCACCGGGCCACCGCGACCCTGATGGCCGTCTGCGTCCTCACGGCGGGCTGCCTCTACCTCCCCTTCCTGGCCGAACTCGTCGGCCGCCGCGCCCTGGTGGTCACCGTCCACGAGTGGTCCGGCCTCCTGCTGCCCGTCCCCGTGCTGCTGGGCCTCGGCTCCCGCGCGCTGCGCGCCGACCTCACCCGCCTCAACCGCTACGGCCCGCACGACCGCCGGTGGCTGCGGGCCGCGCTCCGCCGCCGGGGCGCGCGGCCGGCCGGGAAGTTCAACGCCGGGCAGAAGCTCTACGCCGCCTGGATCGCCGGTGCGGTGCTGGTGATGCTCGGCACCGGACTGCTGATGTGGTTCCACGGCCTCGCCCCGCTGGCCTGGCGCACCGGCGCCACCTTCGTCCACGACTGGCTCGCGCTCGCCGTGGTCCTGGTGATCGCCGGGCATGTCGGGAAGGCCTTCGGCGACCCCGAGTCCCGCCGCGGGCTGCGCACCGGGTCGGTCGACGCGCAATGGGCCCGGCGCGAGCATCCGTTGTGGGAGCACGAGAACAACACCCCCTAGGGAAGCCCCTGTTGCAGAGACTTCTGTGCAGAGAACTCTATGCAGAGGAGTCTCTGCAACTCTAGGCTGTCGGCTCATGAGCGAAGCCCCTGAGCCGGACCACCCGCAGCCGGCGTCCGCCGCCCCGCCCGTGCGCCGTATGGACGCCCGCAGTCTGCGTGGGCTGGCCCACCCCCTGCGGATGCGCATCCTGGACCTGCTGGCCCTCGACGGCGCGGACACCGCCACCGGACTCGGGCGGCGCCTCGGTGAGAACACCGGCACGGTCAGCTGGCATCTGCGCCACCTCGCCGACCACGGCTTCATCGAGGAGGAGACCGGCCGCGGCACCCGGCGCGAACGCTGGTGGCGGGCGGTGCGGGTGGCCCACCGCCTCGACACCAACGACTTCCGTGACGACCCCGACAGCCGGGGCGCCCTGGCGGTCTACCTGCACGAGACCGTCCACCGGGACTTCGGCCAGGTCACCACCTACCTCGCCGAGGACTGGAGCCCGGAGTGGCGCGACGCCGGGACCCTCTCCCGCTGGCAGGACCTCCGCCTGACACCGGACCAGCTGGCTGCTCTGAACGCGGAGTTGGAGGCGGTGGTGGTCCGGCACCGGGCGGCGGCCGGGGGCGGGGCGGCGCCCGACGCGGAGACGGCCCGGCCCGTGATGGTCCAGCTGCAGTCCTTCCCCCGCCGGGAACGGGACGAGCGGTGAGCGGACTCCTGCGCCGGCACCGCGACTTCCGGCTGCTGTGGTGCGGGGAGACGGCGGGGAAGTTCGGGGCCGCGGTCAGCACGGTGGCGATGCCGCTGGTGGCGGTGTCCACCCTGCACGCCGGCACCTTCGCGGTCGGGCTGATCGGCGCCTGCGGCTGGCTGCCCTGGCTGCTGATCGGCCTCCCGGTCGGGGTGTGGGTGGACCGGGTGCGCCGCCGTCCGCTGATGCTGGCCGCCGCCGCCCTGTCGGTGCTGCTCTTCGCCGCCGTACCGCTCCTGGCCCGGTCCGGCGGGCTCACCCTCGGTCTGCTGGGCGCCGTGGCCCTGCTGACCGGCGCCGCCGCGGTGCTCTTCCAGACCGCGTACAGCGCCTACCTCCCGACCCTGCTCGCCCCGGACGACCAGGCCGAGGGCAACGCCCTGCTGCACGGCAGCGCCTCCGCGGCCCAGATCGCCGGACAGGGCACGGGCGGCCTCCTCACCCACCTCGCGGGCGCCGTCAACGGGCTGTTCGCCCATGCCGCCACCTTCCTCGTCGCGCTGCTGTGCCTGCTCGGCATCCGGCACCGCGAACCCCGCCCGGCCGCCCGGGAGGGCGCACCGCGGTCGCTGACCGGCGAGATCGCCGAGGGTGTGCGGCTGGTCGCCGGTGACCGGTGGTTCCGTACGCTGACGCTCTTCGGCGCCGCCTCCAACCTCGCGCTGATGGGGTACCAGTCCCTCACGGCGGTCTTCCTGGTCCGGGAGGTCGGACTGCCGCCCGGCGCGGTCGGCGGGCTGCTGGCGCTGGCCAGTACGGGCGGCATCGCCGGTGCGTTCGTGGTGCGCCGCATCGCCGCCCGGCTCGGCACCGCCCGCACCATGCTCCTGTGCGAACTCGGCGTCCCCAGCGCGGCGCTGCTCATCCCGCTCACCTCCCCGGGCGCGGGGACGCTGCTCTACGTGGCGGGCAGCTTCGGCGTCTCCGCGGGAGTGGTCGCCGGCAACATCCTCAAGGCGAGCTTCCAGCAGAGCTACTGCCCGCCGGCGCTGCTCGGCCGGCTGGTCGCCAGCAGCGCGTTCCTCAACTACGGCACCCTGCCGCTGGGCGCGCTGCTCGGCGGGGCGCTCGGCTCCGCCCTCGGCGTCCGCACCGCGCTGTGGATACTGACCGCCGGGGTGCCGCTGGCCGCCCTGATCCTGCTGTTCTCGCCGGTCCGGACGGTCCGGGACCTGCCGGTGCGCCCGGCGGAGGAGGAACACGGCGAGCCCGGCCCGGGGGCTGCGGAGCGCGGCCGGGCGCCGGCCCGCCGCTGAGGCGCAGCGGGTGCCCGTACGGTCAGGCCGCCGGTGGCTCCGCCGCCGGCAGTTCGACCTCGAAGCGGCAGCCCGCCCCGGTGTTCCGTACCGTCGCCCGGCCCTCGTGGGCCGCCACGATGCCGCGGACGATCGCCAGGCCCAGCCCGGCGCCGCCCTGGCCGTCCGCCCGCGGGGTGCGGGCCGCACCGCCGCGCCAGCCGGTGTCGAAGACCCGCGGCAGATCCTCCGGCGGGATGCCGCCGCAGCCGTCCTCGACCGCGAGCACCACCCTGCCCTCCTCGTGGCGGGCGCTGACCGCGACGGTGCCATCGGCGGGCGTCGCACGGATCGCGTTGACCAGCAGATTGCCCAGTACGCGGGTGATCTGCTGGGCGTCGACGCGTACCGGCAGCGGCACCACCCCGCCGTCCACCAGGCGCACCCCGCCCGCCCGCGCCAGCGGCCCGGCCCCGGCCAGGGCCTCGTCCACCAGGTCGTACACCGACACCCGCGACAGCGTCAGGGCCAGCGCCCCGGCCTGGATACGGGACAGTTCGAAGAGGTCGTCGACCATCGCGGCCAGCCGGTCCACCTCGATGCGCATCCGGGCGTGATAGCGCGCGGTGTCCTCGGCGACCCCGTCCTCCAGCGCCTCGGCCATCGCCCGCAGCCCGGCGAGCGGGGTGCGCAGATCGTGCGAGATCCCGGCGATCAGCTCGCGCCGGGAGGCGTCCAGCGCCCGTTCCCGCTCCCGTGCCTCGGCGAGCCGTCCGCTGGTCTCCTCCAACGCCCGTGACAGCGCGGCGAGTTCGGCCGTCGGGGGCTCGGCGGGCGCCACGAAGCCGCCCTCGCTGCCGACCGTACGGGCCGAGCGCGCCAGCTCCCGGCTGCCCGCCGCGATCCGCCGCCCGAAGAGCAGCGCCGCCGCCAGCGACACCACCCCGGAGACGGCCACCACGGCCATCACCACGCCCAGGTCGTGCCCGGACAGGAACATCGCCTGGGCGACCGCCACCGTCCCCGCCGCCATCGCGGCCACCGCCAGCGCCGCCACCGCGAACAGCGACAGCACCACCGAGCGGCGCCGCAGCGCCCGTACCGCGGGCGCGGCGAGCAGCCCCGCCAGCGCCGCGCCGAGCGCCGCCAGCGCCACGATCACCAGGAAGTCCGTCACGGCAGTCCGCCTCCCGTCAGGGGTCCGTCCTCCGGCGGCTCGTCGGCCGCCGGGTCGAAGCGGTAGCCGGCGCCCCACACCGTCCGCACCAGCCGGGGCGCGGCCGGATCGGCCTCGATCTTCTCGCGCAGCCGCCGCACATGGACGGTCACCGTCGACAGATCGCCGAACTCCCAGCCCCAGACCTGGTGCAGCAGCTCCTCCCGGGAGAAGACCCGGCCCGGATGGCGCATCAGGAAGACCAGCAGGTCGAACTCGCGGGCGGTGAGGGAGAGCGCCCGCCCGGCCCGGTCGGCCCGCCGGCCGCCGGGGTCGGCGCACAGGTCCCCGGCCCGCAGCACGGCGGCGGGTGCCGCGGGCGGCGGCGAGGCCTCCGCGCGGCGCAGCACCGAGCCGATCCGCAGCACCAGCTCGCGCGGGCTGAACGGCTTGGTCACATAGTCGTCCGCGCCCAGCTCCAGGCCGAGGATGCGGTCCGCCTCCTCGCCGCGCGCCGTCAGCATCACCACCGGCACCGCGGGCCCGTCGCCGCGCCGCAGCCGGCGGCACACCTCCAGGCCGTCGATGCCCGGCAGCATCAGATCCAGCACGACGAGATGCGGACGGAACTCCGCGGCCCGGTCGAGGGCGGCGAAGCCGTCGGCGGCGTGTGCCGTGGTGTAGCCGGCGCGGGAGAGATAGCCGGTGACGACCTCGGCGACGGTCGGATCGTCCTCGACCACCAGGACACGGCGCGGCGGCCCGTGGGCGGGGACGGGCGGCGGCGCGGAGGGCGGTGTGGCGGGGTGCACGGGGTCAGTGTGCCCTTCCGGGGAGGTGCGTCATGGCCCCAGCCAACACCACCGGGGACGGGCGGGGCCCGTCCGTCCCGGGTCCGTAAGAATCCGGTAACCGGCGGCGCCACCCGGGACGGACGCGGCCGCGGCCCGCTGCCTCAGCTCTCCAGCCCTTCCCGCACCCGCCGCGACACCTTGATCGCGTACAGGTCGAGGACACCCGGCGGCTCCGCGAGGCCGGGACCGCCGGCCCGAATCCAGGCGGCGATGTCCGCCAGCGCCTCGTCGTCGTTGACCAGCCCCAGCCAGACGGGCCGCCCGCCGGCCGCCCGCCCCGCGGGTGACGGCTGGACCACGACCACATTGGCCTGGTCGCAGACGTCCAGGCACTCCGAGGCGCGCACCGGCGCCGCCCCGTCGAGTGCCGCGCGCAGGCGGGGTATCTGCCCGGCGTGGTCGACGCCCGGGATCTTGGCCGCGTCGCCGCAGCAGCAGCCACGGCACACGGTGACCCGGCACGGGGCCGTGGCGGCGGTCGGTCCGGCAGGCTTTTTGATCACCGCGTCATGCTACGTGGGCCGTTGTGGCGTCCGGCGCCGGGATAGAAACCCGGCCGGCAGGGATAGACATCCGGCATGCACCTGACCGAATCCCACCCCCGGCCCGGCTCCTCGCCGCGGCGCACGATCCCCGGCCCGGCCGGACTCCCCGTGCTCGGCTCGATGCTCGACCTCCGGCGCGACTCCCTCGGCACGTTCTTAGCCGCCCGGCGCGCGCACGGTGACGTGGTCCGTCTGGAAGCCGGGCCGCCCGGCCTGCGCAGCGTCTTCCACGCGGTGTTCGCACCCGAGGGCGTACAGCAGATCCTGGCCTCCCAGGCCGCGAACTTCCGCAAGGACCACCCGCTCTACGAGGAGGTCCGGCAGGCCTTCGGCAACGGCCTGCTGACCAGCCAGGACGCCGACTACCGCAGACAGCGGCGACTGGTGCAGCCGCTGTTCACCACGCGCCGGGTCGACGGCTACGCCTCGGCGGTGACCACCGAGGCCGCCGCCCTCGCCGACCGCTGGCGCACCGCGGACGCCACCGTGGACCTGGTCCCCGAGATGAACCGGCTGGCGCTGCGCACCGTCTCCCGCATCCTCTTCGGCCTGGACGCCGAGGCGGCGGTGGACGCCGTCCACCGCTGCGCCCCGGTCATCAACGCCTATGTCGTACGGCGGGCTTACGTCCCCGTGAAGATCCCGCGCGAGTGGCCCACCCCGGGGAACCTGCGGGCGCGGGCCGCCACCGACGAGCTGAACGCGCTGTGCGACCGCATCGTGGCGGACCGGCGGGCCGCGCGCGCCACCGCCGGGGGCACGGACGGCGACGGCGGGGACCTGCTCTCGCTGCTCGCCGCGGCCGGCAACGCCGAGGACGGCTCCCTGGACGCGACCGAGGTCCGCGAACAGGTGCTGATCTTCCTGCTGGCCGGGCACGAGACCACCGCGACCTCGCTCGCCTTCACCCTGCACCTCCTCGCCCGCCACCCCGGGGAACAGGCCCGGGTCCGTGCGGAGATCGACCGGGTACTGGGCCACCGCCCACCCACGGCCGCCGACTTGGACCGCCTGCCGTATCTGACGCAGACGCTCAAGGAGTCCATGCGGCTCTATCCGGCGGCGCCGGTCATCAGCCGCCGGGCCGTGGCCGCCACCGAGATCGGCGGATACCGCATCCCGGCCGGTGCCGATGTGGTCGTCGCGCCCTGGGTCACCCACCGCGACCCGGACCTGTGGGCGGACCCGGAGCGCTTCGACCCGGGGCGCTTCGCACCGGAGCGGGAGGCGGAGCGGCACCGCTACGCCTGGTTCCCGTTCGGCGGCGGGCCGCGTGCCTGTATCGGCCGGCACTTCTCGATGCTGGAGTCCGTGCTGGCGCTGGCTGTGCTGCTGCGCGCGTACGAACTCGACGCCGTGGACGAGGAGGTGCCGGTCTCTGCCGGTATCACCCTCCAGGCGACCGGCCCGGCGCGGGTGCGCCTGCGGCCGCGCGCCGGGGCGGGGGAGTAGCGGCTCGGGACGCCGCCCGGAGGAAAGGTAAACGCAACAAAAAATGCGTTTGCTTTTCGGTGGCGTCCCCCGTACCGTCAGTGCCGTTCCTGTTGCCGCCGATCGGAGAAGGCCGTTGCTCGTCTGAGGTCCTGAGACACCGCGCCCGTGAGCGGTGATCCGCGCTGCGCCTCCGGCATCCGGAGCGGCGGATCATGCCTCGCGCGGCCCGTCCTGACCTCGGCGTACCCCTACGGCGTACCCCGGCGCACCCGGCGTTCCGACGCGGTGTCTCCCAGCGCAGTCCACACCCTTCTCACCCGCGCCCAGGAGACCCGTATGTCCATGTCCTCCGCGTCCGCCGCCTCCATCGTCTGCACCGGCCTCGGCTTCACCTGGCCCGACGGCAGCCCCGTCCTGGCGGACTTCCCGCTGACCGTCGGCCCCGGCCGCACCGGCCTGATCGGCCTCAACGGGGCGGGGAAATCCACCCTGTTGAAGCTGATCGCGGGCGAACTCACCCCCACCGAGGGCACCGTCAAGGTCGCCGGCGAGGTCGGCTACCTCCCCCAGCGCGCCCCGCTCGACACCGCCCTGCGGGTCGACGAGGCGCTCGGCATCCACACCGCGCGCGCCGCGCTGCACGCCATCGAGGGCGGCGACGCGAGCGAGGAGCACTTCACCGCCGTCGGCGACGACTGGGACGTCGAGGAGCGCGCCCGCGCCACCCTCGACCAGCTCGGACTGACCGGCATCGACCTCGACCGCACCATCGGCGAGGTCTCCGGCGGCGAGTCCGTGCTGCTGCGGCTGGCGGCCCTGCTGCTGCGCCGCCCGGACGTCCTGCTGCTCGACGAGCCCACCAACAACCTCGACCGGGCGGCCCGGCAGCGGCTGTACTCCGCGGTCGCCGGCTGGTCCGGAGTGCTCGTCGTGGTCAGCCACGACCGCGAACTCCTCGAACACGTCGACCGGATCGCCGACCTCCGCGACGGCGAGGTCCACTGGTACGGCGGCAACTTCAGCGCCTACGAACGGGCCCTGGCCGTCGAACAGGAGGCGGCCGAGCGGATGCTGCGGGTCGCCGAGGCCGACGTCCAGCGCCAGAAGCGGGAACTGGCCGACGCCCAGATCAAGCTGGCCCGCCGGGTCCGCTACGGCAACAAGATGAGCGCCAACAAGCGCGAGCCCAAGATCGTGATGAACGAGCGCAAGAGGGAGGCCCAGGTATCGGCGGGAAAGCACCGCACCCTGCACACCGAACGCCTCAAGGAGGCCAGGGACCGGCTGGACGAGGCCGTCGAGGCGGTCCGGGACGACGACGAGATCCGTATCGACCTGCCGCACACCGCCGTGCCGCCGGGCCGGACCGTCCTCACCCTCCAGGGCCTGCGCACCCGTTACGGCGGCCGCGCCGACCTGGAGCTGCGCGGCCCCGAACGGGTCGCGCTGACCGGCCACAACGGCTCCGGCAAGACCACCCTGCTGCGGACCGTCGCCGGTGAGGTCCCCCCGGAGGCCGGTACGGCCGAGACCCATGTCCCCTACCGCTTCCTGCCCCAGCGGCTGGAGGTGCTCGACCCGGAGCTGACCGTCGCCGAGAACGTCGCCCGCTTCGCCCCGGACGCCACCAACAACCGCATCCGGGCCCGGCTCGCCCGCTTCCTGTTCAAGGGCGCCCGCGCCGACCAGCGGGCCGGCACGCTCTCCGGTGGCGAACGCTTCCGCGCCTCGCTCGCCGCGCTGATGCTGGCCGAACCGGCCCCGCAGCTGCTGCTGCTCGACGAGCCGACGAACAACCTCGACCTCGCGTCGGTCCGCCGGCTGGTCACCGCCCTGGAGTCCTACGAGGGCGCGCTCCTGGTCGTCAGCCACGACCCGGCGTTCCTCCGGGACCTCGGCATCACCCGCTGGCTGTCGACGGACGGGGGCGAACTGACCGACACCGCCCCGCTGTAGCGGGTGCCGGGGCGGGACCGGGCCCACCGGTCCCGCCCCCGCCCCACCCCGCCGGAAACCGGTTGCCGCACCCCTCCCCGTGCGCCATGATCCTCCGCATGACCTACAGGAAGGGCGGCCACCGCCCCACCCGATGACCGCGCGGACCCCGGGCCAGGCCCCGGTCCCCGCCCCGTCAGCCGCCGACCCCGCCCGCCGCGCGATGACCGCGGCGATCGTCGACGGCTCCGTCCGCATCCTGGGCGACCCGGCCCGCAGCGCCGTCTTCGACGCGGTACGCGCCGAGCCCGACGGCCCGGTCACCCACGAGCTGACCGGACTGACCGGCCACCGGCGTCCCGCCGTACGCCGCACCGCGCTCACCCTGCTCGGCGAGCTGGCCTACAACGGTCCCCACCCCTGGCCGGGCCCGGTCGAGGCGGCGGCGGCCCGGCTCCACGACCCCGACCCCGAGGCCCGCCGGGCCGCCGCCCGCCTCCTCGTGCGCGCCGGCGGCACCGACCGGGCCCGCACCGCCCTCGACACCCACCCCGACCCCGCCACCCGCCTCACCCTGGCCGACGCCCTCCTGCTCCACGCACGCCACACCCCCGGCCCGCCCGGCCCCCTGCGCACCGACCCGCTCCCCGCCATCCGCCTGCTCGTCTGCGTCGAGGAACTGCGCACCGCACCGGAGGAGGAGTGGTCCGCCCTGGACGCGCAGACGGTGGCGGAGGTCGCCGCCCTGTCCACCCGTGACGCGGACCCCACCCTCGCGTACGGCACCCGCTGGGGCGACGCCCTGTTCCGGCAGGACCGCGAGCGGCACTGCTACACCACCGCCGCCCGGCTCCTGGCCGGCGCCGCGGGCGCCCACGGCCGGCGGACCGGCTTGCAACTCGCCCGCCGGGCCCTCCAGGTGTGGCGGGCCGCCCCCGAGGCCCTGACCCCGCACCTCACCGGCCTGGCCCGCACCGCACCGCCCGCCCTGCGCGACCTCGCCGTCGACACCCTCTGCGCCTCCCGCACCGCCACCCGCCTGGCCGCCGACGACCTGGCGGCCCTGCTGCCCGCCACCCAGCACGCCTGCCCCACCACGGCCTGGGAGATCGCCTACGCCCTCGCCACCGTCGACGACCCCCGCGCCGCCCCGTATGTGCACGCCCGTCTGGCGTCGGGGGAACCGCCGGCCGGGGCGGTCGCCGCCGTACGCGGCCTGATGCGCTCAGGGACCGCCGACCCCGGCCAACTCCTCCCGTTGATCAGGCGGTTGCTGCAGTCCGGCGATCCGCACGCGATGCCGGCGGCCACCGCGCTGAGCGCGGACCTCGGCCCCGCGGCGGCGCCCTGCGTCCCCGACCTCGTCGAGGCGCTCCGCGCCGAGTCCGCCCGGCGCGACACCCAGGGCACCGAGTGGGCCGGACATCGTGAACTCCGCCTGGTCAGCACGCTCGGCCGGATCGGCGCCCCCGCCGCGGCCGCGGTACCGCTGCTGGAACGGCTCACCCGCGCCTCCCGGCAGCGCGCCGGCTACCGGGAACTCGCCCTCTCCCGGATCACCGGCGAGCGCCACCACATCGAGTCCGCGCTGCGCGCCCCGTCCCGGCTGCGGGGCTATGTCCCCGACTCCTCGGCGCTGTTCACCTGGCTGCTCGACCACGGCGGCCTGACCCCGGACCAGTCCCGCCGGCTGCGGGACCTGGTGTTCGCCCGCCCCGGCGGTATGCAGGTGCACGGGGCGCGGGCGGTATGGCGCCAGGAGGGACCGGCGGCCGCCGCCGACCTGCTCGCCGTCCTCCCGCAATACCTCGACGACGACCTCTTCGGCCCCGCCGCCATGGCCACCCTCGCGGCCATGGGGGAGCACGCCCGCCCGGCCCTCCCGCACCTTCGCGCACTCCTCGACCGACGCACCCGGCTCCCGCTCTGCGCCGGTTCCGAGGACGCCGACATGAACGCCGACGAGCACCTCCTCGAAGCCGCCCGCCGGACGGCCACCGCCCTCAACGCCTAGACACACCGGCCCCGGACGCGCCCCCGAACAGCCCCAGCGTCTCCCCGCACTGGGAATGCAGCGGCTCCGGCGGCGCGTCCGGGGCGAACCAGCCGAGGGCGTCGAACTTGTGCGGTTCGCCGAGCGTCACCTCGTCCGGCGCCACCCGTACGGCGAACACCACCGCGACCCAGTGCGAGGCGACCGGCTCGCCGCGCAGCACATTGCGCACCCCGAGCTGCTCGATGCCGAGCGGCCGCACCCCGTACTCCTCCTGCACCTCCCGCGCCACGGCCGCCTCGAAGGACTCCCCGAACTCCAGCGCCCCCGCACCGCAGTCCCAGGTCCCCGGCTCGTCCCTGGCCCCGGCGCTCCGCCGGGCCAGCAGCACCCGCCCGGCGCCGTCATGGCACACGAAGACACAGGACACCTTCGGGCCCACTGCTGTCATCCCGCCCCACCCCGCTCAGAAGTGGTGCAGCAGGTCGCCGAACGCCGGCAGCCGCAGCACCTTCGCGTCGTCCGGGTCGAGTTCCCCGTGCTCCAGGACCCAGGTGTGGTCGTGCGGGATGAACACCGCGTTGAGGCCCGCCGAACGGGCGGGCAGGATGTCCGACTTCGGGGAGTTGCCGATCATCCACGTCGCGGCCGGCACCAGGTCGTAGGCGCGGACCAGCTCCTCGTAGGTGGCGATGTCCTTCTCCGCCACGATGTGCACACCACGGAAGTGCCGGGTCAGCCCGGAGGCCGTCACCTTCCGCTGCTGCTCCTCGGCGTCGCCCTTGGTCAGCAGCAGCAGGTCGTGCCGCCGGGCCAGCTCGGCCAGGGTCTCGGCCACCCCCGGCATCAGCTCCACCCGGTCCCCGGCGAAAGCCGCCGCCCACCCGGCGATCCGCGCCGACTCCTCGGCCGTCGCGGCCCGTCCGCGCAGCCGCTCCACACACTCCCCGAGGCTGTGCAGAAACACCTTGCTGCCGTAACCGAGCGTCCGCGCGTTCGCCGCCTCGATCCCGTCGAGCACCGCCCGCGCCCCGGCCCGGTCGTGCCCGGGGCCGGCCATCCACCCCAGGAACTCGTCGATGACCCGCTCGAAGATCACGTTGTTCTCCCACAACGTGTCATCCGCATCGAAGATCAGCATCCGCCCCGTCAGCCCTTCTCCCGTGTCACCGGCCGCTCCGCCGACCCGCGCACCCTACGCAGACCGGAACGACGCCCGCACCGGAAATTCGCCACCCCCCCGTGGCGGACTCCGCCCCCGGCCGGGCGGACTCCGCCCCCGGCCGCCGGGCCCCGCCCGGCCCTGCTCCGTACCCGCCCACCGCCGCCCCGCACCCGGGCCCCGCGATCAGGCGACCGGGTCCCCGGGCCACTCCGCCAGCCGCAGCCGGCTCTCGAACCGCCGGACGCGGCCGTCCACCGGGTCGGTGAACTCCAGGACCCTGGCGAGCAGTTGCAGCGGCTCGCCGAAGTCGTCGGGGGCCGGGTCCCGGACGACCGGATAGACCGGGTCGTGGCGGATCGGCAGCCCGAGCCCGTTCATGTGCACCCGCAGCTGATGGGTGCGGCCGGTCGCGGGCAGCAGCCGGTAGCGCCCGAGCCCGCCCCGCCGCCCGACGAGCTCGATCCGGCTCTCGGCATTGGCCGCCCCGGCCTCCTCACGCGCGGCCATCACCCCGCGCTCCTTCACGATCCGGCTGCGCACCGTCACCGGCAGCGCCACCGTCCCGTCGTACGGCGCCACCGCCTCGTACTCCTTGCGCACCCGCCGCGCGCCGAACAGGTTCTGGTACGCGCCCCGGTCCTCGGGCCGTACGACGAACAGCGCCAGCCCCGCCGTCAGCCGGTCGAGCCGGTGCGCGGGCTGCAGCGCGGGCAGCCCGAGATCCCGCCGCAGCCGCGCCAGCGCGGTCTCGGTGATGTGCCGCCCGCGCGGTGTGGTGGCGAGGAAGTGCGGCTTGTCGGCGACCACGATCCGCTCGTCCCGGTGGACGATCCCCACCTCGAAGGGCACCGGCACCTCCGGCGCGAAGTCCCGGTGGAACCACACAAACCGCCCGGCCGCGTACGGCTCGTCCCCGCTCAGCACCCTGTCCGCCCCGACGAACCGCCCCGCCCCCAGCATGGCGTCCACCCGCCCGGCCCCGATCGCCCCCTGGAACCGGTCGACCAGATGGTCCCGGACCGTGCCCCACACCCCCTCCGGATCGGCGGGCAGCCGCACCCGTACGGGGTCGATCCCGTCACGCTGGGGGAGCGGGGCGGGCGGAACCGGCGATCTGCGTCTCACCCGCCAAGAGAACACCGGCCGGGCCGCGGCCTCAAGTCGGTACGGAAGGCGACCGCGCCCGGACCGGGCGTGAGCGGCACCGCCCGCCGCGGGCCGGAAGCGGAAACGACA
Source organism: Streptomyces sp. NPDC048612 (assembly GCF_043199295.1). Taxonomy (NCBI): domain Bacteria; kingdom Bacillati; phylum Actinomycetota; class Actinomycetes; order Kitasatosporales; family Streptomycetaceae; genus Streptomyces; species Streptomyces sp. NPDC048612. The sequence continues at coordinate 174,127 of NZ_JBICVV010000009.1, read as the reverse complement.
TCGCGCCCCGGCCGAGCGGCCGGGGCGGGCGATGTCCTGCGAAGTGTCCGAGGGGGGACTTGAACCCCCACGCCCGATAAAGGGCACTAGCACCTCAAGCTAGCGCGTCTGCCATTCCGCCACCCGGACAAGGTGTCTGCCGTTGCGGCCTGGGCCGTTCCGACGTGGAAAACAATAGCAAACCTTCGGGGGTGGTCGATCACCCGCACGGTTGGCCGGACGAAGCCCTGTGACCAGGGCATGTCGGGAGTATTGCGCCCTTGGGCACAGGGGGTGGCGGGTGGAGGATGGCAGTGGACCCCGCCGCGGGCCGCGCTCCTCCGGGCGCGCGATGCGGCCGTGAACCCAGAGGAGGCACTGTGCGTGAGCTCTGCGAGCGACCCAGGGAGAAGGGCGCGCCCCGCGACTGCGGGGCCGGGCGAAGCGAGGTTGCGGTATGAGTGAGTCGCAGCCGTCCCGTACGGTCACCGGAGAGGACGAGGTGGTCGACCTGTGCCGGGACCTGATCAGGATCGACACCAGCAACTACGGCGACCACTCGGGCCCGGGTGAGCGGGCCGCCGCCGAGTACGTCGCGGAGAAGCTCGCCGAGGTCGGCCTGGAGCCGCAGATCTTCGAGTCCCACAAGGGCCGCGCCTCGACCGTCGCCCGGATCGAGGGCGAGGACCGCTCGCGGCCCGCGCTGCTCATCCATGGCCACACCGACGTCGTCCCCGCCAACGCCGACGACTGGACCCACCACCCCTTCTCCGGCGAGATCGCCGACGGCTGCGTCTGGGGCCGGGGCGCGGTCGACATGAAGGACATGGACGCGATGACCCTGGCGGTCGTCCGGGACCGGCTGCGCACCGGCCGCAAGCCGCCGCGCGACATCGTGCTGGCGTTCCTCGCGGACGAGGAGGCGGGCGGCACCTACGGCGCGCGCTACCTCGTCGACCACCACCCGCACCTCTTCGAGGGCGTCACGGAGGCGATCAGCGAGGTCGGCGGCTTCTCCTTCACCGTCAACGAGCAGGTGCGGCTCTACCTCATCGAGACGGCCCAGAAGGGCATGCACTGGATGAAGCTGACCGTGGACGGCAGCGCCGGACACGGTTCGATGATCCACAAGGACAACGCCATCACCGAACTGTCCGAGGCCGTCGGGCGGTTGGGCCGGCACGAGTTCCCGGTGCGGGTCACGAAGACCCTGCGGTCCTTCCTCGACCAGCTCGGCGACGCGCTGGGCACCGAACTCGACCCGGAGGACATGGACGCCACGCTGGCGAAGCTCGGCGGCATCGCCAAGCTGATCGGCGCCTCGCTCAAGAACACCGCCAACCCCACGCAGCTGGGCGCCGGTTACAAGGTCAACGTCATCCCGGGACAGGCCGTCGCCCATGTCGACGGCCGCTTCCTGCCGGGCTACGAGGAGGAGTTCCTCGCCGACGTCGACCGGCTCCTGGGCCCGCGCGTCAAGCGCGAGGACGTCCACGCGGACAAGGCGCTGGAGACCACCTTCGACGGTGCGCTGGTCCAGGCGATGCAGTCGGCGCTGCAGGCCGAGGACCCGATCGCGCGGGCGGTGCCGTACATGCTCTCCGCCGGTACGGACGCCAAGTCCTTCGACGACCTCGGAATCCGCGGATTCGGCTTCGCCCCGCTGAAGCTGCCGCCGGAGCTGGACTTCGCGGGGATGTTCCACGGGGTCGACGAGCGAGTGCCGGTGGACGGACTGAAGTTCGGGGTGCGGGTGCTCGACCGGTTCATCGAACAGAGCTGAATTCGGCGCGGTTTTCCTGCCTTTCGCGCCGGCTTCGCTGAAAAGAGTGAACGCACCGATGTGTTCGTAGCTTGAACGGCATTTTCCTCGTTGCAGTCAGTGCGGTCCGCGGCTGGGATCGTATTGGCTACAAGGAGGAATAATGATCAAGAAGGTCGTCGCTGCTGCCGCAGTCGCTGGTGGTGTCGTACTCGCCGGTGCGGGCCTGGCCGTTGCCGACTCGGGTGCCCAGGGCATGGCCCTGAACTCCCCGGGTGTGGTGTCCGGCAACACCATTCAGGTTCCGGTCCAGGTCCCGGTGAACGCCTGCGGCAACACGGTCTCCGTGATCGGGCTGCTGAACCCCGCCTTCGGTGCCGGCTGCGTCAACAAGTGACCTTCTGACGCCCTTTGGCGTTGTATTTACACCCGTAAAAGGGTCTGACTCGGTTCGGCTCCGGGTGCGTGCCATGCGATCCGGAGCCGCTGAGCATTTCGACGGGCGGGTGGATCTTTCCGAAGACCGCCACTCGTCCGTATTCCTGTAAGGCACTAGGCAGGGGAACAAGCTATGAGACAGGTCGCACGAAAGGGCCTGATTACCGCGGCCGCCGCCAGTGGCGTACTCGCCATGGCCGCCGGATACGCACACGCCGACGCGGGGGCCGCCGGAGGCGCGGCCAACTCGCCGGGTGTGGGCTCCGGCAACAACGTTCAGGTTCCGGTCCATGTGCCGGTGAACGCCTGCGGTAACACCGTCAACGTCGTCGGCCTGCTGAACCCCGCGTTCGGCAACCGCTGCGCCAACGATGTCGGTGGCAGGCACAACGGCGGACACCACCAGGGCGGGCACACCGGGGCCGGCGCCGCCGGCACCACCTCGAACTCGCCGGGTATCGCATCGGGCAACAATGTCCAGGCTCCGGTCGACGTGCCGGTGAACGCCTGTGGCAACAACGTGACGGGCGGCGGGCTGCTGAACCCCGCGTTCGGCAACCACTGCTCCAACGGGTCGTCGGTGACCCCGGGCCGGCCGCACCACCCGGGCAAGCCGCACCACCCCGGCAAGCCCCACAACCCGGGCAAGCCGCACGAGCCGAGCAAGCCGCACCACCCGAGCACGCCGCACCACCCCGGCAAGCCCCACAACCCGGGCACGCCGAGCCAGCAGACCCCGCACAAGCCGGCCAAGCCGCAGACCGGGGGGCCCAGCCAGCAGGCGACGCCCGCCAAGCCCTCCGGGCACCTCGCGCACACCGGTGCAGGGTCGATCGGTTACGCGGTTCCGGCCAGCGCCGGGATGCTGCTGGGTGGCGCCCTGCTCTACCGCAAGGCGCGCGCCGCACGCCGGTGACCAGCGGCGGATAACCCACCGGAAGATCAGCGAGCGGGTCCCGTTCCGACGGGGCCCGCTCCGCTGCGTTCGTCTCCGGTGGCGCTCACCACGTGGCGCGGAGCTGGCGGATGATCCGGCGGCGCAGCCGCACCTTACGGCTCCCGTCGGGGTTCAGACGCAGTCGGTCCAACTCCCAGTCTCCGTACTCGGCATGGTCGGTCAGCAGGCGTGTGGCAGCCTTCCGGGAGACTCCCCGGGGCACATACACATCGCAGAATTCGTATTCCGGCATCGCATCTATTGTGCGGGACCGGCCCCGGTACGGATAGCGTCTGCACTATGTCTGATGCTGCGCAGCCTTCCGCCGCCGAGGTACGTGCCGCCGCCGAGGCGGTCAAAGCCGCGCTGGACCGTCACCTCGACGCGGTCGAACGCCGCTCGGGGCAGGATGATCCGGCCGTGTACGCCGCGTTCGACGAGCTCGCCGCGGCCGCTGAGGTCTATGACGAGCTGCTCTACGACACCTACGACGAGGTCACCCCCTTCGAGATCCCCGGAAACGAGGCGCTGCCCGCATACGCGGGCCCGGAAGAGCCGAGTGCGCTGAGCGTGCTGATCCGGCGCGACTACACCGTCGCCGCACCGCAGCGGCTGCTGCATCAGGCGCAGCGCATCGCCGACCTCGATCCGGACGCCGCCGACGGGGCGGCGGTCAGCGGCGCCGATGCCGCCGCGGTCGTCGGGACCAGCGTGCACGCGGCGCTCGGTGTGCTCTTCGGGGAGTTCGAACCGGACGAGATCGCCTCCCGGCACAAGGAGTTCGGCCTGGAGGAGGGCGACTCCACGCTGTGGGTGGCGGCCGCCGACGACCCGCCCGAGGCGGGGGAGTGGCTGTCCGCGCCGTTCGACCAGGCGGACCCCCAGCGGGTGGTGTGCCGCTTCGACGTCAGCGCGGTCTTCGACGAGGAACTGGGCGAGGACGACCTGATGGAGCCGCTCGACAACGAACGGTGACGGCGGCGCCGGAAGGGGACGGGTCGCGCCGGATCGGCGTGCGCGGCCTCTGACCCCGCCCGGCGCCGGGCCGGAGCCGCCTCCTGGCCCGTGTGTGCCGCTGCCCCGGCCCGTCCGCAGGTTCTGCGACGGGCCGGGGCAGCGGCGTACGGGCCGTCCGGCGGGAGCCCGGGGCGGCGGCTCAGCCGGCCGCGGGCTCCTCGGTGGTCTGCACGCTCTGCTGGAGCAGGCTGCGCAGCCGGGTGGTGCGCTCCTTCACGGGGACCTCGGCGACCGCCCGAGCCAGCGCCTGGTCGGCGCCCTGGACGACCGACAGATGCCGCTCGCCGCGGCTGAAGGCGGTGTAGACCCAGGCGCGGGTCAGCCCGCCGGTGGCGTCCCCGGGCAGCACGACCACCGCGGCGGGCCAGCGGGTGCCGGCCGCCTGATGGGCGGTGAGCGCCCAGCCGTGGCGTACGGCGCCCGTGCCGACCTGCTCGCGCGGCACCACGACCGCGGTGCCGTCGCAGTCGAGATGCAGCCCGGCGGCGTCCGCGCCGGTGACGCTGCCGGGCACCGTGCGGCCGGGCGCCGGGGCGTAGGCCACCCGGTCGCCGGGGTCGAAGCCGCCGAACCGGCCGGGGCCGGGATTGAGCCGTTCCTTGAGGGCGGCGTTGAGCGCGCGGGTGCCGGCCGCGCCGCCGTGGCCGACCGTGATGACCTGGGTCTGCTCCGCGGGGACACCGAGCGCCCGGGGCACCGAATCGGCGACCAGCTGGACGGTGCGGTGCACCGCCTCAGCGGCGTCCCGCACCGGGACGATCACGACCTCCTTGCCGGGCGCCTCGACCTGGCTCAGCTCCCCGATGCCGATGCCCGACACCAGCTCGCCGACGGGGCCGAAGTCCGGGGTGCGGGAGGCGATCTGCGGACAGAAACGGGACGCCAGCAGATCGGCGAACAGCCGGCCGGGACCGGCGGACCACAGCACGCCCGGGTCGCCGCTGAGCACCAGCCGGGTCCCGTCGGTCAGCGACTCGACGAGCAGCGCGGCGGTCTCCAGGTCCAGCTGCGGGGCGTCCAGCACGACCAGCAGATCGAGCGCGAGGGCGCCGTCCGCGTCCCGTCCCGGGCCCTGCCGGCCGGACAGCAGGCCGGAGACCGTCACCGCGGCCGTCGCGGCCGTCGCGGGGTCTGGGGAGCCCGTGGCCGGGGTGCCGGGCGCGGCCTCGGTGAGGTGGGCGGCCAGGCGTCGGCGGCCGTTCTCGGTGTGGGTGGCGCCGACGGCGCGCAGGCCCAGCGAGCGGGCCGCGGCGATCAGCGCGGCCGGCTCGGCGCGGGCCGCCTCCGCGCCGGTATGGGCCACCAGGCCGTGCTGCGCGGCGGCCCGGATCAGCTCCGCTGCGGACGGCGACGGCGCGGCGGACGCGGCGGCCTCCCAGGCGGCGGCGGTGGGCCGCGCGGGCCGGGGGGCCGTGTCGCCGTCGGTGGGGGCTTCGGTGGTGGGGTCCCCGGCGGGGGTGCTCTCCGTGGCGGCGGCGTCCTCGTCGCCGTCGGCCGGCTCCGCGTCGGCCGTGGCTCCGGCGGTCCCGGCCGCCGCCGGGTCGTCCTGGGCCGGCTCCGCCACCGCCGCGAAGGTGTTGAGCAGGCGGGCCAGACCGTCGGCGACGCTCTCCTCGGCCATCGCGAAGCGGTCCAGGCCGAGCAGGATACGGACCGGCTGCTCCGCCTCGTCCTCGTCCTCGCCCGCGGCCGGACGCGGGCGGCCCGGCTCGTCGATGGCGTCCTGGAAGACCAGCACCGCACCGTCGGCGATGGCGGACTGCAGGGCGTCATCGGGGTCGGGCACCGCGCGCTGGGCGAGGGCCGCGCGCAGTGCGGCGGCCTCCAGGGCGGAGTGGCCCGCGAGCGCGGCCTGTTCCAGCAGCCAGCCGACCAGCGCCTGTGCGCGCCGCGGGTCGCCCGGTCCGCAGTCGGGGCCGAGCAGCGCCCGGGCGAAGCCGTCGGCTTGCTCGGGGCGCACCCCGGGCACGCCGAGCAGGAGCCAGGGGTCCTCGCTCAGCGCCTCGGCGGCGCGCTCGCCCAGCACCTCGGCGGCCCGCTCGGCCAGCGTCTCGGGGGCACCGCCCGCGGCGAGCACCTGCCGAACGCCCTCGGCTCCGGGGGCTGTTGGCATGGCGGGCCGGGGAGTGGGGGCTGCCGGTGCGGGGGCCGGGGCCGGGGCGGCGCCATGGTTGTCCGGGGTGCCCGTACGGTCCGGACCGCCGGGTTCCGGTGCGGTGCGCTGCCGCGCCGCCGCCTGGTCCGGGCCCGTGGGTCCGCCTTGCGGGGCGGCCTCGGGCGGCCGGGCGGCCGGGGTGGCCGGTTTGGCGGGCCGGGGGGCTTCGTTGAAGAACGAGGCGGCCGGGCGCTCGCCGCTCTCCACGGCCCGCACCGCAGCCGCCAGCGCCTCCGCGGTCGCCTTGGCCGCCCCGGAAGCCGCGCTCCCCTTCACCGCACCGGGGGCCGCGGTTCCGTCCTCGGCCTCGGCTCCCGAAGCCGGGGTGCCGGACTCCGCACTGGGAGCCGGGGTTGAGGGCTCCGGGCCGGAAACCGGTGTGCCGGGTTCCGCTCCCGATGCCGGGGTTGAGGGCTCCGCTCCGGCAGCCCCGGCCGTCCCGTCGTTCACGGCCGCGTCTCCGCCGGGCGCCGCCGCGTCCCCGCTGGACGCCGCCGCGTCCTCGTCCGGCGCCCCCGCGCCTCCCTGTGCCGCCGTGTCCTCGGGTGTCTGGGCCTCCGCGGTGCCGGGTGCGGCCTCCTGCCCGGGCGGGGTTTCGCCGGCGAGGCGGTCGGTGCTCACAGCGTGCTCCAGTCGTGATCGGGGTAGTGGTGCACCGGCGCCGAAACATCGTCCAGCGCCCGGCGGATCTCGTCAGGAAGACTAAGGGTCTCCACTGACAACGCGGCTCTGAGCTGCTGCGCTGTGCGGGCGCCCAGCACCGGCGCGGTGACTCCGGGGCGGTCGCGGACCCAGGCGAGCGCGACCTGGAGCGGGGTGACGGCCAGTCCGTCGGCGGCGGTGGTGACCGCCTCGACGACCCGGCTCGCCGTCTCGTCGAGATAGGGCGCGACGAACGCCGCCAGATGGTCCGAGGCACCACGGGAGTCGGCGGGTGTCCCATGGCGGTACTTCCCGGTCAGCACACCCCGGCCGAGCGGTGACGACGGCAGCAGGCCGATCCCGAGATCGAGCGCCGCGGGCAGCACCTCCCGCTCGATGCCGCGCTGGAGGAGGGAGTACTCCATCTGTGCGCTCGCGAGCCGGTTGCGCGCCCCGGGCGCCGCGAGCTGCCAGGTGCCTGCCTTGGCGAGCTGCCAGCCGGAGAAGTTCGACAGCCCCACATAGCGCGCCCGGCCGCTGGCGACGGCGAGGTCGAGGGCCTGCAGCGTCTCCTCCAGCGGTGTGTGCGGATCGAAGGCGTGCAGCTGCCAGAGGTCGACGTAGTCGGTGCCGAGCCGCTCCAGGGAGGCGTCCAGGGCGGCGAGGAGATGGCGCCGGGAGCCGTCCACCCTGCGGTCCGTCTCCAGGACGCTGCCGGCCTTGGTGGCGATCACCAGGTCCTCGCGCGGCACCAGTTCCTCCGTCAGCCTGCCCAGGAGGTATTCGGCGCCGCCGTCGGCGTAGATGTCGGCGGTGTCCACGAGACTGCCGCCGGCCTCCCAGAACGCCTTGAGCTGGTCGGCGGCTTCCTGCTCGTCCGTGTCGCGGGTCCAGGTCAGGGTGCCGAGCCCGAGGCGGGAGACGCGCAGGCCCGTACGGCCGAGGTGCCTTTGCTCCATGGACCTTGAGATTACTGGGCGAAAGCCGCCGTCAGGGGACCTGTGGACAACCTGCCGATGACAGCCGGCGCGGCCGGGGGCTACAGTCCCCGCAACAGCGACGTTACTGATGGGTAAGGGGAGCGGCATGAGGCTTGGCATCAACCTCGGCTACTGGGGCGCCGGGATGGACTCCGACAATCTCGCGGTGGCACAGGAGGCCGACCGCCTCGGCTACTCCGTCTGCTGGGCCGCGGAGGCCTACGGTTCCGACGCCCCCACTGTGCTCTCCTGGGTCGCGGCCCAGACCGAGCGGATCGACATCGGCTCGGCGATCTTCCAGATCCCGGCGCGCGCCCCCGCGATGACCGCGATGACGGCGGCGACCCTGGACTCCCTCTCCGGAGGCCGGTTCCGGCTGGGGCTCGGCGTCTCGGGGCCGCAGGTGTCCGAGGGCTGGTACGGCGTCAAGTTCGACAAGCCGCTGGCGCGCACCCGCGAGTACGTGGACATCGTCCGCAAGGCGATGTCGCGCGAGCGGCTCTCCTACGAGGGCGAGCACTGGACCCTGCCGCTGCCGGGTGGTCCGGGCAAGCCGCTGAAGCTCACCGTGCACCCGCAGCGTGAGCACATCCCGCTCTACATCGCCGCGATCGGCCCCAAGAACCTCCAGCAGACCGGTGAGATCGCCGACGGCGCGCTGCTGATCTTCCCCTCGGCCGACCACCTGGAGGAGACCGCGATCGCGCACCTCCGGGCCGGCCGCGAGAAGGCGGGCAAGACGCTGGACGGCTTCGACGTCTGTCCGACGCTGCCGCTGGCCGTCGGCGCGGACAAGGACGTCAGCGCGCTGGCCGACATGTTCCGCCCGTACACCGCCCTGTACGTCGGCGGCATGGGCAGCCCGAAGCAGAACTTCTACAACCAGCTCGCCCAGCGCATGGGCTACGAGAAGGAAGCCGCCGAGATCCAGGGCAAGTACCTGTCCGGCGACAAGGAGGGCGCCGCCGCCGCGATCCCTGAGCGCCTGATCGACCAGACCACGCTGCTCGGCTCCGTGGAGCGGATCGCCGAGCGGATGCAGGCCTACGCGGCGGTCGGTGTGACCACGCTGACGCTGGCTCCGGCGGGCTTCACCCTGGAGGACCGGCTGGCGTCGCTGCGGGCCGGTACCGAGGCCCTGGAGCGCGCCGGTCTGGCGTAACGGCGAGAGGGGTGCGGGCCTGTCGGCCGGTGCCCGGCCCGGTGCCCGGAGTGCCGGGCGGATGCGGCTCCGCGGCCGTGGTGGGGGCTCGGGGGTCTTCCCCACCACGGCCGTCAGGCAGCACAACGCGGTCACGGGTACCCGGGTTACGCCCGCGACGGGGGCCTGCCTCGCCCGAACGGCCGAACGGACCGCCGCTCCGGTTGCCGCTCACGGAACACCCCACTTGACTTTTTCTTTACGGGTGTGTCCGTTCGGAGGTGGCATAGATGCTCTCGGCCCGAAGTCTCTTCGAGGAGATCGTCGGCAACGACGACTCCTTCCGTCTGTTCTGTTCCATCGCGGCCAGCGGCGAGGCCCAGGGCGGCTGGGAGAACGGCCGGATCGCCGCGCTGCTGCCCGCCTCCATGGCCGCGCTGGCGCCCAAGGTCGCCCGGCACGGCACCGACGAGGACAAACACGGCCGGATCTTCCAGGCCCTGATGCGCAAGCGCGGAATGACGCCGGCCCCGGTCCCGGTGGAGACCGACTACACCGCGCTGCTGGAGCGGCGGGGCATCGGCCTGACGCACGACAAGCTGCGCCGCGAGGAGCCGCTCACCGAGCTCGACATCATCACCTACCTGTCCCACAGCCGGGTCACCGAAGAGCGCGCCTCCGGCCAGATGCTGATGCTCACCAAGTACTTCGGCGACCACCCCGAGCTGGGCAGGGCGGTCCGGATGATCTCCGATGACGAGGACAACCACCTCGCGTACTGCCACGAGGAGCTGCTGCGGCTGGCCCGCGCCGGGCACGGCCGCACCATCCAGCGCATCCTGCGGGAGTGCGCCCGGGCCGAGATCGTCGTCTACCGGGACGTCAGCCTGGCGGTGATGGCCCATATGGGCCGCATCCTGAAGTGGTCCGGGCCGAAGTCCGCCGCGCTCGCCGCCGGCATCTGGGCGGTGTACTGCTACGAGCGGGTGGCCGGCTGGCGGCGGATGGTCGGCCTCCGGATGCCCGAGCGGCGGAACGCGCTGGGCGGACCTGCCACCCCCGAGCCGGAGTTCGCCTGAGCGGACGGGCCCCACGCGCACCGGACGGCCCGGCCTGGCCTCAATGGCGCTCGACGTCCCAGGATCACCGGCACGGACAGCCAGCCGTGGCCCGCCGTCCCGGCCCTGACCGGCCGCGTCAGAGCCAGCCGCGGCGCTTGAACAGCCGGTACAGCGACAGCTCGATGAGGACCATCACCCCGATGATCACCGGATACCCCAGGCTCCACTTCAGCTCCGGCATGGTGTCGAAGTTCATGCCGTAGACGCCGGCGATCAGGGTGGGCACGGCCGCCAGCGCCGCCCAGGCCGAGATCTTGCGCATGTCGTCGTTCTGCCGGACGCCCATCTGCGCGAGGTGGGCGGCGAGGATGTCCGACAGCAGCCGGTCCAGGCCCTCCACCGACTCGTTGGCGCGGGTGAGGTGGTCGTCGACGTCGCGGAAGAACGGCCGGGCGTGCGCGTGCACGAACGGCACCCCGGGATTCTGCAGCCGGGTCATCGGCTCCGCCAGCGGGCCGGTCGCCCGGCGGAATTCGAGCACCTCACGCTTGAACGCGTAGATCTGGGCGGCGGTGTTCCTGGTGTCCCGGCCGCGTACCGGAGCGAACACCTCCGCCTCCAACTCCTCCAGATCCAGCTGGAGTTCGGCGGCCACCTCGATGTAGTGGTCCACCACCGCGTCACTGACCGCGTACAGCACCGCCCCCGGGCCGTGCCGCAGGATCTCCGGGTGCTCCTCCAGCCGGTGCCGCACCGCCGCCAGCGGGCTGGCCTCCCCGTGCCGGACGGTGACGACGAACGAGTCCCCCACGAAGACCATCAGCTCCGAAGCGGTCACCGTGTCCGCCCGGTCGTCGTAGGTGACCGGCTTCAGCACCAGGAACAGCGAGTCGTCGTAGACCTCCAGCTTGGGCCGCTGATGCGCCTTGAGCGCGTCCTCGACGGCCAGCGGGTGCAGCGCGAAATCGGACCGGACGCGCGCGAACTCCTCCTCCGTCGGCTCGTGCATCCCCAGCCACAGGAAGGAGTGCCCCTCGGCCCGCGCCTCCTCCAGGGCGCGGGAGAAGTCGGTCGCGCACTCGGTGCGACGGCCCTCCCGGTAGATGGCGCTGTCGACGATCACACCGGCATTCTCGCGCTTCGCCCGGCCCCCTGCCAGGAAGGCGCCCGGTGACCTCCCGGGAAGGGGGGCGGGGAACGTAGGGTGGCGGTCATGCCCACGCTGATCCTGGTGCGGCACGGCCGCTCCACCGCCAATACCGCCGGGGTGCTCGCCGGGCGGGCGCCCGGAGTCGCCCTCGACGAGCACGGCGCCGCCCAGTCCGCCGCACTGCCCGCGCGGCTGGCGCAGGTGCCGCTGACCGCTGTCGTCTCCAGCCCGCTGCAGCGCTGCCGGGAGACCGTGGCGCCGCTGCTGGAGGCCCGGCCGTGGCTCACGCTGCACGTCGAGGACCGGATCAGCGAGTGCGACTACGGCACGTGGTCGGGCCGGAAGCTCGCCGAGCTGAACGACGAGCCGCTGATGGAGGTCGTCCAGCAGCACCCGTCCGCGGCCGCCTTCCCCGGCGGGGAGTCGATGCGTGCGATGCAGGCCCGCGCGGTGGACGCGGTACGCGACTGGAACGCCCGGATCGGGGAGGCGCACGGCCCCGAGGCGACGTACGCCATGTGCTCGCACGGCGACATCATCAAGGCCCTGGTCGCCGACGCCCTGGGCATGCACCTCGACCTCTTCCAGCGGATCTCCGTCGAGCCCTGCTCGGTCACCGCGATCCGCTACACCCGGCTCCGCCCCTACCTCGTCCGGCTCGGGGACACCGGTGACTTCGGCTCGCTCGCGCCCCGGGAGGGCGGCGCCGCCGCCGGGGAGGGCAGGGACGCGGCCGTCGGCGGTGGTGCGGGAGCAGCGTGATCAGTCGGCGCAGTAGGGTGGTGCGACGGCGCTGCCCGCCACGCACCTGCGATCCGCGCAGTGACCGCAGGACGTGCAGCGACCGCAGTGACCCCGCAGTCGAGCAATCGGAGCAGGACGTTGTCCCGTCAGGTGTTCTTCTACGACGCGCCGGACCGCTTCGTGGCCGGTACGGTCGGGCTGCCTGGCCGCCGTAGCTTCTACCTCCAGGCCACCGCGGCCGGCCGCACCACCAGCGTCGCTCTGGAGAAGACGCAGGTCGCCGCGCTCGCCGAGCGGATCGACGAACTGCTGGACGAGGTCGTACGACGCAGTGGCGGCAACGCCCCGGTGCCCGCCGTCTCGCCCACCGAGCTGAGCGACACCGCACCGCTGGAGTCGCCGGTCGAGGAGGAGTTCCGGGTCGGGACGATGGCGCTCGCCTGGGACGGCGAGGACGAGCGGATGATCGTCGAGGCGCAGGCCCTGGTCGAGCTGGAGGCGGACAGTGACGAGGACCTCGCCGACGCCGAGGAGCGGCTGCTCCAGGACGACGAGAACGGCCCGCCGATGCTGCGGGTGCGGCTGACCGGAACGATGGCCAGGGCGTTCGCCAAGCGGGCGCTGGAGGTCGTCAACGCCGGCCGCCCGCCGTGCCCGCTGTGCAGCCTGCCGCTCGACCCGGAGGGACACGTATGCCCGCGCCAGAACGGATACCGGCGGGACGCCTGAGCGCCATGGAGTCCGCCGCCGAGCCCGCCGTGCCGCTGCCCGGCCCCGGCCGCCCGCAGGACCCGCCACCGGCCGCACCACAGCCCGCGGGGAACCCGTCGGACACGCTGCTCGCCGAAGGGGAGCTGACCGTCCGCGGCCGCATCCAGGAGGCGTCCAACGCGGTGCTCTACTGCACGGTCGCCCTCGACGGCCGCAGCGCCGCCTGTGTCTACAAGCCGGTCGCCGGTGAGCGCCCGCTGTGGGACTTCCCCGACGGCACGCTCGCCCAGCGGGAGGTCGCCGCGTACGACGTCTCCCGGGCCTGCGGCTGGGACCTGATCCCGCCGACGGTGCTGCGCGACGGCCCGTACGGGACCGGCATGGTCCAGGAGTGGATCGATCCGCCGGAGAGCAGCGACGAGGTGCCCGAGCTGCTGGCGCTGGTCGAGGACGACGAGCCCGGCCCCGGCTGGAAGGCGGTCGGGCCCGCTCAGATCGGCGAGGGCCGCACCGCGCTGCTGGTGCACGCCGACCATCCGCGGCTGCGGCGGCTCGCGGTGCTCGACGCGGTGATCAACAACGGTGACCGCAAGGGCGGCCATCTGCTGCCCGGCACCGGCGGGGAGTTTTTCGCCATTGACCACGGGGTGACCTTCCACGCCGAGGACAAGCTGCGCACGCTGCTGTGGGGGTGGGCGGGGGAGCCGCTGACCGACGAGGCGCGGGAGGTCCTGGCGGGCCTGCGGGAGGCGCTGGAGGACGGCGGGCCGCTCGCCGCCCGACTGGCCGAACTGATCACGGACGCCGAGACCGAGGCGTTGCGGGCGCGGGTGGCGGGGCTGCTGCACAGCGGCCGGCACCCGGAGCCGAGCGGCGCATGGCCCGCGATCCCCTGGCCGCCCGTCTGATCCGCCGGGAATCCGTGCCGCGGCGCCGGTGTTCTCTTGCACGTGCGATCGTCGAACACAAGACCGCCTTTCCGGCCAGACCTCCGGTCCGGTTCGTATGCGGAACATCCGTCCGGTTACGCTCAAGGCATGCATGCATGGCCCGCTTCTGAGGTCCCCGCCCTGCCCGGTCAGGGCCGCGACCTGAGGCTCCACGACACCGCGACCGGCGGACGGGTGACCCTCGACCCCGGTCCCGTCGCCCGTATCTACGTCTGCGGCATCACGCCGTACGACGCCACCCACATGGGGCACGCGGCGACCTACAACGCGTTCGACCTGGTCCAGCGCGTGTGGCTCGACACGAAGCGCCAAGTGCACTACGTGCAGAACGTCACCGATGTCGACGATCCGCTCCTGGAGCGGGCCGTGGCCACCGGCGACGACTGGACGGCGCTCGCCGAGCGCGAGACCGCCCTCTTCCGCGAGGACATGACGGCCCTGCGGATGCTGCCGCCCCGCCACTACATAGGCGCCGTCGAGTCGATACCCGCCATCGTCCCGCTGGTGGAGCGGCTGCGCGACGCCGGCGCCGCCTACGAACTGGACGGTGACACCTACTTCTCCGTCGAGTCCGACCCGCACTTCGGCGAGGTCTCCGGGCTGGACGCCGAGGCGATGCGGCTGCTGTCCGCGGAGCGCGGCGGCGACCCGGAGCGCGAGGGCAAGAAGAACCCGCTCGACCCGATGCTGTGGATGGCCGCCCGCGACGGCGAACCGAGCTGGGACGGCGGCTCGCTGGGCCGCGGCCGGCCCGGCTGGCACATCGAGTGCGTCGCCATCGCCCTGGACCACCTCGGCATGGGCTTCGACGTACAGGGCGGCGGCTCCGACCTCGCCTTCCCGCACCACGAGATGGGCGCCTCGCACGCCCAGGCGCTCACCGGCGAGCACCCGTTCGCCAAGGCGTATGTGCACGCCGGCATGGTGGCCCTGAACGGCGCGAAGATGTCCAAGTCCAAGGGCAACCTCGTCTTCGTCTCCGCGGTGCGGCGCGACGGCACCGACCCGGCCGCGATCCGGCTGGCGCTGCTCGCGCACCACTACCGCGCCGACTGGGAGTGGACCGACGCGGTGCTGGCGGAGGCCGTGGAGCGGCTGGCGCGCTGGCGGGCCGCGGTCTCCCGTCCTGACGGCCCGTCCGCTGACGCTCTCCTGGAGGAGATCCGTACGGCGCTCGCCGACGACCTGGACTCCCCGGCCGCCCTCGCGGCCGTGGACCGCTGGGCCGCCGCGCAGCAGGACGGGGGCGGCACCGACGAGGGCGCCCCCGGCCTCGTGTCCCGCGCGGTCGACGCGCTGCTCGGGGTGGCGCTGTAACGACCCGTCACATCCGTCTCAGGGGCGCTTCCGTCAGCCGGCGGAGGCGCCCCTTCTTCGTGCCGTCCCAGGACGTACGGGCCGGAAGGGCGGCAGGGCGAAGGGCAGGGGCGGGGGGGCGGGGGGGCCGGCGGGGGGGGGGGGCCCGCCGCGGGGGGGGGGGGGGCCGCCCGCCGCGGGGCCGCCCCCGGGCCGGGCCGGCCCCCCCCCCCGCGGGGCG